>NZ_JAMPNW010000005.1:0-238364 GCF_028479545.1 Providencia sp. PROV201 | reverse complement strand
TATTTACCGGCAAAGATAGATAACAGAACTTAATTCACATATTACTATTTTGACTTACTTTTCACGGTGTTTAGCGGCATAGGCTTCGCTATTCACCCAGTTATGGTCTTTTTCCCATGTAAATAACCACTTACGTGTTGGCCCTGCCATCACATTAAGGTAATAGTTATCATAACCCGCCACAGTCGCCATTGGGTGGTACCCTTTTGGTACCATGACAACATCTTTGTTATACACCGCCATACACTCATCTAACTCTCGGTCATCCGTATAAACGCGCTGCATGCAGAAACCTTGAGATGGGTTTAAACGATGATAATAGGTTTCTTCTAGATAAGTTTCATTGGGTTCATTATCGGTGTCATGTTTATGACTTGGATAAGAACTAGTGCAGCCTTCGTCTGTAAAGACCTCCACAACTAATAAGCTGTCAGCCGCTTTATCATCCGGCAAAATATTATGCACATAGCGTTTGTTATAACCATGGCCACGTTGTTCCGCACTAATATCATCAGGGCCAATTAAACGAGTTGGATACGTTCCTTTTCCTTTAGCCTTACAAACTGCCAATTCAAGGTCAGTATCTGCGATGACTTCAGCAAACTCTTGTGCTGTAACATAGACCGCATAAGGTTTTTTGCGTTCGAAAGGCTCCATACGGTCGCCAATATTTTCAAACGTTTGATTAGGCGTTTTAATCGTCGCTTTCCCCGCCACCAGCACTAAGCACATTTCGTTTTCAGAAGCAGGCAAAGAGATTGATTCGCCTTGTTTTAATTCAAATACATCAAAGTGAACATATCCCCAGCTAGCAATTTGTGGAGTGATATGCTGAGTACGCTTATGTGCATCTGGAGCATGGTATTTCGACAGTAATTTTGACATAACTTTCCTCTGACACTTTTTAGGTTATAGATAGGTAATTCTTTTCAGCCACTAACCTTTTTATCAATTAAATATTTCAGTTTGTGGCTAGAGTTGGCAAACGAAGCCAACAACGCCACAGACTGAAATATGACGACGATTTAGATTAAACCTGCATCCTTAGCAAACTTAGACAGATTTTTATAACCCAGTGTGGCATAAGTCAACGGGTGTGCAATCGCAGGGTCTTGCTCTGCTTCAACCACTAGCCAACCATTTTCATATTGGCTATTTTTCAATACTTTAAACACTTCGGGATAGTTAACACAGCCATCTCCAGGTACCGTGAACACCCCTGCTAATACTGCATCTAAGAAGCTGGTTTTACGGTTTTTAACATCTTTTAGGACATCTGCACGGACATCTTTGCAATGCACGTGATTGATACGTTTTGCCCAACGTTTTGCCACTTCAACAGGGTCTGCGCCAGCAAAGGTTAAATGGCCAGTATCTAGCAATAAACCGACCTCATCACCCGTGTGCTTCATTAAATTATCCACATCCTCTGCAGACTCGATCACAGTTCCCATATGGTGGTGATAGGCAATTTTCACACCTTGAGATAACGTATACTTTGCGAATTCAGTCAGTTTCTTGCCGTATTCTTCCCATTGGTCGGCTGGGAACAATGGACGCATATGAACAGGTTTATTTTGATCGCCATGAATACAATGGGTCACTTCCGCAAAAACCATCACTTTAGCGCCTAAATCACGCAATAACGCTAAGTGCTCTTGTACCGCTTCAATTTCTTCTTCCACACTGCGAGATAATAATTCTCCCGAATACCAGCCTGAAACCAGTTGTAAGTCATACTGTTTTAAAATCGGCCCTAAAATTTCCGCTTTACGTGGAAATTTATTACCTAACTCAAAACCAGCGAAACCTGCTTGACGGCCTTCAGTTAAACATGTTTCTAGAGACGTTTCTGCCCCTAAAGTGGGTAAATCATCATTCGTCCATGTCAACGGGTTGATACCAAGTTGGATTGCCATGATGAAGCTCCTGTGTAGGTAAAAGTAATATTATTTACGCTGACGCCATAGGGCTATCAGGTTTAAGTAATTAGTTTTGATTTTCTGTACCAGCTCATCGTCATTGATTTCACCTTTCATCCACTCCAACGAAGGCTTACCAAATAAAGTCCGGCCAACGGCAAATCCTTTGACGATTGATTTACCTGCTGCTGCATTGAAACCAGCTTGTAACTCAGCTTGTGGTGCATCAAGCCCTAAGAGCACGACACCGCGGCAATAAGGATCACGTTCTTGAATTAATTGAACAACGGCATCCCAGTTTTCCGCTTGTAGTGGTGGCAATTTCCACCAGTCAGGCTTGATACCTAAGTTATAGAAGCGTTTGATTGCGCGTAAGTACAGCTCATCGTTGCGTTCCATATCTGCGGGCAATATCACCTCGAGCAATAATTCATGCCCTGATTGGCAGCATGCGCTATACACTTCTTGAACGGTTTTTTCTTGCTCTAAGCGCAGTGGATGGTTGTCTTCTGGGTGGAAAAATACCAAACATTTCACAATATGCTCTTTTGGCCAGCTAATCAGCTGAGAGCCGATATTGCCATGCTCTAAACATAATGGTCTTGAGGCAGGTAGCTCGATTGGGCGGCCTATCCACCAACCACGTCCGGTCACATCATTCAATACGTCTTGGCCAAATGTACTATCACAGAGTAACCCTGCTTTTCCCTGCAGATTTGCCTCTTCGGCCACTTCACTACTAGCGCGGTAAATCAATTTTTTCAGGGTTGGAATGCAAGAAATATCAACCCCTGCGAGGCGTGCCATGTCAACAAATTGAATGCGATGGTCGAATGCCATGACACAAAGTTCATTCCATTGTGTGCTGCGTGTGGTTACACGGTGCAAATGGTTAAGCATCGGGTCGAGATCTGGGCGAGGAACTGCCGCAGCACGTTCAAGGTAATTATCTAACTCGATTTTTGTTGGCATTGCAGGCGCACAGCCATGGCGCGAAACCACTAAAGCCCCACAAGCATTCGCGTAGGCGCAGGCTTTTTCCCAACCATCACCGTTTAAATAACCGCGTAGTAGGCCAGACATAAATGCATCGCCAGCACCTAATACGTTAAGTACTTCAACTCTCACACCATGAACGGTGATCCCTTCGTCCAGCGTTTCAGGGATCGCACCGCTAAATACGGAGCAGCCAAGAGAGCCACGTTTACACACCAGTTCCGCATCCGTTAATTGGCGAATGTTCTTGAGTGCTTGTACAGTATCCGTTGTCCCACCTGCAATATGAAACTCCTCTTCTGTCCCGACAATCAAATCGAACATCGATAACACATCTTGCAGTTGTTGCGTGACACTATCGGAAGCAATAAAGCGCGTTTCACCATCACCCAAAGAGGTCAGCCCCCATAAGACTGGGCGATAATCGATATCAATAGCTGTTTTGACGTTATTACGTTTAGCATATTCCAATGCTTTCAATACTGCAGCGCGAGTTTTTGGATTAGATAAATGCGTTCCTGTAATTGCCAAGCAACGTGCGGATGCAATATATTCTTCCGTAAAATCATTTGGCGTAATCGCCATATCAGCACAGTTATCACGATAAAAAATTAATGGGAAAGTATCCTGATCTTTGATCCCTAAGATAACTAATGCCGTTAATCTGTCTTTGTCTGTTATAAGATGGCTGGTATCACAACCTACACGCTGTAATTCCTCACGTAAAAAACGCCCCATGTGCTCATCCCCCACACGGGCAAGCATTGATGATTTCAATCCTTGTATTGCAGTGCCGAATGCAACGTTTCCTGAAGAGCCGCCTAAATATTTGGCAAACGAGCTCACATCTTCTAAACGAGAACCTATCTGTTGTCCGTACAGGTCAACGGCAATACGGCCCATACAGATAACATCTAACTTCTTCTGCTTATCCATTAATTACCCCTTAACTACAACAGAATTAATTGATTTCTTTAACGTTAACCCAACGTTGTTCATCATATGAACGTGCTATCGCGTCTAATATTCGTGATACTTTCCAGCCTTCTTCAAAATCAGGCCACATTGGTTGCCCTGTTGCAACACCATCAATTAAATCGCGTACTTCGACCGTTTTTTGGTCATTGAAGCCAATACCATGACCCGCACCATTACAAAATGGCGCGTAATCTGGGTGCTCTGGCCCAACAAAAATGGTTTTAAAGCCTTGGCGGTTGCTAGGTTCATCATGACGATAGAGCTTTAGCTCTGCCATTCGTTCTTGAGTGAAAGACAGCGTTCCTTTGGTGCCTGTCACCACATAGGTTAGCCCCATTTTACGGCCAGCTGCGATGCGTGAAGTTTCAATGACGCCCATGGCGCCGCCAGCAAAACGTACCATGGCATGCGCTTGGTCTTCATTTTCAACCGTAACCATAACGGTTGAACCCGCCTTTTCAGGACGCTGTTTAATCACAATTTCCATATCACCACAGACGGTTTCAATATCGCCTACTAGGAATTGCGCCATATTGATAATGTGTGCAGATAAGTCCCCCAAAGCACCTAACCCTGCTTTTTCTTTAAAACAATGCCAGTGAATTGGCGCGCTAGGGTCAGCCATATAATCTTCATTATGGGTGCCATAAAAATGGATAACTTCGCCGATTTCACCATTAGCAATAATTTCTTTGGCTAGTTGCGAGGTGGGGTTTTTCATATAGTTAAAACCCACTAACGTTAGGACGCCAGCCTTTTTAGCCGCTTCGACCATTTCTTTGGCATCTTCAGAATTGAGCGCTAATGGTTTTTCACAATAAACATGTTTACCATGCTTGATAGCTTCCATTGCCATTTCTTTGTGCAGGAAATTAGGCGAACAAATATCCACTACATCAATATTTGGATCTGCAACTAATTTGCGCCAGTCATCTGTTGCACGGTTAAACCCCATTTCCTGAGCTCGGGTTTGTGCTAGCTCAGGGGTAATTTCTGCAATCATTTCGCGAACCAATTTCCCCTGCAATGGAAAAACGGTTGGAGCTTGTGCATAAGCAATGGCATGAGCTCGCCCTATATAGCCAGTACCTATCATCCCGATACGGATCTCTTTCATCTGTTCTACCTCTCGCTCATTTCCTGTAGTGCAATGGCTGGCCCAATATTCGTTCCAGATTTTATTTCAATAATCATGTTATACGGAACATTCATTTCACTTTCAATATTATTGGAAATATTAATTTCATTATGTGATCTGACGTTAACTTTTGATGTAATTAGTTAATATATAAGAAAATAAACATTCAATTCAGAGGAATAGAAAACAATAGGGACGTAATAGAGCGGAATAAAATGAAATAGAATAACTAAAAATGAAATTTATTGAGTATGGGATCCGACAAAAATCCCATACTCTCTTCAAAAGCAAAAACTAGCGATGAAGAATACTTAAAAACTCTTCCTTACTTGACGTCAGAGACAATGCATTGGCAATAAATTCATCACTAAAAATCAATGCTATTTCCCTAAGTACATCAATATGTTCCCTTGATTTTGCAATCACACCTATTGCGATAAACATCACATTGGTTCTGTCCCATATCACACCATCAGGGAATTGAAAAATTTCAACACCAGTATGCAAGATAATATCATTGGCCGACTTAGGGAGATGTGGCAATGTGATACCATTCCCCAAGAATGTTGATATCTGTTGTTCCCTTTCCGTTAAGAAATGGACACAGTCCCTATCAACATAACCTTTATTTTTAAATTCCGTACCAACCATTTTGAGTACTTCAGCTTTATTTCTTGCCTGACAACCTAAATGCAAATTACTTGTGGTTAGTTGTTCTATCATATCCAACCCTCGATTAAGTTAATTAGGTATATTCACACCACCAATAAGTAATAATTACATTGATGAGAGCTCTTCTTCTAATTGCTCTAATGATTTGTTTGATGTTTCTGGCAATAACTTCACCACAAAAACGATAGCTAAGTAGTTTATTACCGCAAAAATTAAGAATACTGGGCCTAAACCAAGTTCTGCTTGTAATACAGGGAATAAATAACTCACAATCGCATTCATAATCCACATAAAGAAGACCGAGATCCCCATGGATAACCCGCGGATTTTAAGTGGGAATAGCTCGGCAAGAACCACCCACGTTAAAAAGCCCATCGTTCCTTGCATAACCCCAACAAATACCGCACCAAGTAACCAAATTAATGTGGCTTTAACATCCCCTGTTAAGAAGTAATCTGTTGCTGCAATCAATAAGTGTAGCGATGCCATTAGTGCAAAACCACCAACTATCAGTGTTTTACGCTTAAATCTGTCGACAAGGAATAACACCCCTATCACCATACCACCAACAGAAAAAACACCATTTAATACGTTGAAAACTAAAGAGGTTTGCTCAGAAAAACCCGCTGTTTTGAGAATTTCTGTACCATAATACATAATAACGTTAACCCCGGTCGTTTGCTGTAATGCCGCCCACACCATCCCAATTAATACTAATTTAAAAATCCAAGGCGTATTAAAAATTAACGCTAAATTTTGTTTATTGGCATTCGGATGACGTTTAGCTTCCGCAGCTTCAACATCTAACAAGGTCACGATATCTTCATATTCTTGAATGGCACGCTTTTCAGGGCGAATTTGCTTCAGTATTTTCAAGGCTTCTTCACGACGGTTTTTACTCATTAACCAACGCGGGCTTTCAGGTGCTTTCCACATACCAAATAGCAGGCACAGTGCGGGCACAGCTTGTACTAACAGCATATAACGCCAAACATCAGGAAGGTGGCCCCAAATTGAACCAATAATCGCATTGATAGCAAATGCCGCTAACTGCCCGATAACAATAGCAACTTCATTTAGCCCGGTAAGTTTTCCCCGCATTTCAGTCGGAGCCACCTCAGAGATAAATGTCGGTGCCGTCACAGAGGCCCCCCCCACCGCAAAGCCCAATATAAACCGAGCAATAAGAAGAATTTCAATATTTGGGGCTGCTGCAGATAAAAATGCCCCAAATAAAAACAGAAATGAGAGATAAAGCAAATAAGTCCGACGTCCAATAAAATCTGCTACACGTCCACCACACACACTGCCTAATGCCGCGCCCACTAATAGGACACTCATCACCAGCCCTTCCGTGGTTGGCGTTAAGCTCATGTTTTCTTTCAATGATGAAAATGCACCGTTAATGACGCCTGTATCATAACCAAATAGTAATCCACCAAAGGTTGCAACCAAGGTTATTTGGTGCAACCTTTTTCTCTGTTGTTGATTGAGATTCATGATTAATGACATATTATTACCTTATTATTTGAATCATTATGTCTTACCAAAAAAACAATTTTTCAATATTTAAATAAATGTTTAATGTTAAAGATTAAATAATGAAATGATTTCTGGCACTCTGGTTTGAATCGCTACTTTGCTAGCTTTAGGCCTGTTCTATAAACTTATTAAAAATAGTTTTCGCAAATTTAAAATAATAAATACAGCAGCTAAATTAAAAAATAAGATTACAACAGCCTCAATTAATCTCTGTTCATTGAAAGCCTAAAGAGTATTAAATAAAATGTAAGGTCAATATTTTATATATTCATTGATAAATAAATATATTCACTATTGCGGCCAAAAAGCGTTTTTTAACCGCAAGTTTATAACCAAGTTAAATAGTATTATCGTATTAATTACAATTTAACTTCTTTACCTGTTTTGAGTGACTCCAGTGCTTTGTCTGCAAGATATAAAGCTAGCTCGCCATCGGTACCTGTCGTTTCAGGCACCGTACGACCTGCTAAGATATCAACAAAATGCTGCCACTCTGCTTTGTATGCTTCGTGGTAACGTTGCAGGAAAAAATATTCTGGCTTAGCAGATAAGCACCCAACTTCACTTAAAAGCGAAACGCTATTCTCTTTGATATTTCCTGCCGTTAATAAGCCCTTTTCACCATGCAATTCAATCCGTTGGTCATAACCATAACCTGAACGACGGCTATTAGAAATTGTCGCCATTGCACCAGATGGGAATTTTAAGATAATAAACGCGGTATCAATATCACCTGCTTGACCAATAGCAGGGTCTACAACATTACTGCCTTGTGCGTAGACAGAACAAGGCTCTTCACCAATCATAAAGCGAGCCATATCAAAATCATGAATAGTCATATCTCTGAACATACCACCAGAGACTTTAACGTATTCTGCGGGTGGTGGTGATGGGTCGCGAGACGTGATAATTAAAGATTCTGCTTTACCAATCGCGCCTTGTTGGAATAAATTTTTCAAGTGGCGAAATTGAGGGTCATAGCGACGGTTAAAACCAATGAACAGTGGAACATTATGGTCTTTCACACTTTTTAAACACTGTTTCACACGCTCAAGGTCTAGATGAACCGGTTTTTCACAGAAGATCACTTTTTTATGTTTAGCGGCTAGTTCGATTAAATCAGCGTGAGTATCTGTGGCTGATGCAATTAAGACACCCTGTACATTAGGGTCTTGCATCGCTTCTTCTGTCGTCTGCACTTTTGCTTGGTATTTTTCAGCCAAGGCAACCGCATTCGGTTGGTAAGGGTCGATGACAGAATAAAGTTTAGTTTCTTTATGGCCGGCAATATTAACAGCATGAACCTGTCCGATACGTCCTGCGCCGAATAGTGCTATATTGAACATTCAAATGCTCCTTGATACCTTAAATCCACTATTTGGATATTATGGAATATACCAAATAAAACATTCATTTCAATTTATAATTTTTTGAAAGTTATATTTTTGGGCTCTGGATAACAAATGTTATATTAAAGTGTATTTTTAGTGTTATTCAGATCACAAATTGACAATGTAAGCGAGAAGCATTTAACAATAAAGTCTGTGTTTGCTGGCATATTAATTTTTCATAGCCTCTTTTTTAAATTTTTACCCACCCCCCAAATAAAACATATATTTCAATTATGCATTTTTTAAACTATAAGAATCATAAAAAACCCAGCCTAAGCTGGGTATATGATCCAAATAATTCGAGTTAAACGTAGGCGACTAGCGTAGCGCAGTTCCCCATGCAACTTGAAGTATGACAAATATAGAATGACAAGTAATAACCACTATGTAAATTAAAACCAAAATGTAAATTAAAACCAAAGCAATCCTTGCTAAATTTCCAATAACTACCCTACTTAGTTACATCTGACTCATTAAGAAAACGAAGAACATTCCTCGACGGTAAAACACCGTCGAGTTATTTCGATAATATAAAGCACTACCGCAATAGATTGATTAATAAAGACGAACTTTATGCTCAATCATTTGTTTAATTTTTTCAGCGGAAGCAACTATTTGAGGCTTTTTAGAAACTTGTGCTGTTCCTGTCCTCCACCACGCTTCATAGCCATCTGTCATTGTTTTTGGGAGTACTTTAATATCAATCAATACACAGCCTGAATGAGATTTAGCGTCTTCCAGGGCCGCAATCAATTGTTTCTCATCATGTACCCGATAACTTTTACAGCCATAACTTTCTGCATTTTTGGCAAAGTCCACCTTCACTAACGGCCCATCCATCAAGCCCGTTTGTGGGTTCCTGTAGCGGTTTTCTGTACCAAAACTCCCCATTCCTTGGCTCATCTGCAGGTTATTAATACAACCAAATCCTGCATTATCAAACAATAAGATGGTGACCTTAATATTCTCCTGAATCGCGGTTTGTAATTCGCTGTGTAACATCAAATAAGAACCATCTCCGACCATCGCATAAACAGGTTGCTTCGGCGCAGCGATTTTAGCCCCAACAGCGGCCGCAATTTCGTACCCCATGCATGAATAGCCATATTCAAGATGATAGGTATCTCTTTGTTTTGGTAGCCAAATACGTTGTAAATCACCCGGTAATGAACCTGCTGCCCCGACAATAATGGCATCGTCTTCCATGTATTGTTGCATCAAACCTAATACCCGTGTTTGCGCCAGCTCTGTACCTAAAGTTTTACTGTATTCTTCAAGCTTATCATCAAGATGGCCTGCAATCTCAGGAACAAAATCCAATGGGCGATACTGAATACTAAATAATCGTTCTAGCTCATCCTTCCACTGTTGCTTAGCCTGCTGAATTTCATCCCCCCATTGAGTTTCATAGTGAGGATCTTTCAATTTTATACTCAGTGCTTGTAATGCTTCTTTGGCATCCGCAACCACTTTCAATGCATCTAACTTACTTGCATCAAACTCCGCAACATTGATATTCAAGAACTTCACATTTGGATGACTAAATAAAGACTTTGATGCGGTGGTAAAATCAGTAAAACGCGTACCGACACCAATAACTAAGTCGGCCTCTTTAGCTAACAAGTTTGCGGCTAACCCACCTGTTGTCCCAATTCCCCCCATATTCAAGGGATGGCAGGCAACCACAGTACTTTTACCCGCTTGGGTTTCACCAAATGGAATCTGATAATCTTCAGCAAATTGCAAAAATGCTTCGTGAGCTTCGGAGTAACGTACACCACCGCCACACACAAGCAGTGGTTTTTTCTTACTGCGGATCAAATTTACGGCTTCTTCGATACTCACCGTCGTCGGTGGCCTACGCTCAATACGATGAACCCGTTTTTCAAAAAAGTAATCAGGGTAATCCCACGCCTCACCTTGAACATCTTGCGGAAGGCAAATGGTTACTGCACCAGTATCTGCAGGGTCAGTTAACACTCGCATCGCATTGATCATGGCCGCCATCAATTGCTCAGGCCGTGAGATCCTATCCCAATAACGTGAAACAGGACGAAAACAGTCATTGGTGCTTATTGTTCCGTCACCATACTGTTCAACTTGCTGCAAAACGGGATCTGGCTGACGTGTTGCAAAGGTATCGCCTGGTAGTAATAACAGTGGGATGCGATTCGCCGTTGCTGTTGCTGCAGCTGTGATCATATTCGCAGCACCAGGGCCAACAGAGGACGTAACCGCAAAAATTTGTTTACGTTTTTTTTGCTTTGCAAAGCCTGTGGCAATATGTGCCATGCCTTGCTCATTGCAACCTTGGTAAACACGTAGATGCCCAGGCGCCTCTTCGAGCGCCTGACCTAAACCCACAACGTTGCCATGGCCAAAAATCGTAAATACTCCCTGAATAAACGGATACTGCTCACCATCAACATCAACGTATTGTTGGTTTAGAAATTTAACCAACGCTTGAGCTGTCGTCATTTTCTGCTTATTCATACGGGTCTCCGTTTATTCCATGGTAGGCATTGTGAAACTACTTTCATGGTGTTCTAAGCGAACGCTTGCAGGCCAACGGCTAGTGACTGTTTTCATGCGAGTATAGAAGCGAACACCGTCATTTCCATGTACATTTAATGGACCAAAAATAGAGCGTTTCCAACCACCAAAACTGTGAAATGCCATCGGTACTGGAATCGGAATATTGATGCCAACCATTCCCGCTTGGACATTTTCTTGGAACTCACGCGCAGTTTCACCATCACGGGTAAAAATCGCTGTTCCATTACCATATTCATGTTGGTTAATTAGTTTCAAACCTGTTTCGAAATCTGGAACACGCACCACCGCTAATACAGGCCCAAAAATTTCTTCTTTATAAATGTCCATTTCAGGGGTGACATTATCAAATAATGTTGGCCCTACAAAATAACCATTTTCGAAGCCTTTAACTTTAAAATCACGGCCATCAACCAATAAAGTCGCACCTTGTTTTTCACCGCTGGTAATATAGTCACAGATTTTAGCTTTATGCTGTGCTGAAATGACGGGTCCCATGTCATTTTCTTTGCCTTCGGTAATACCAGGACCAACGGACATTTTAGCAATTTGGCCTTTCAAGTTAGCAATGAGTGCATCTGCTGTTTCATCACCGACTGCCAAGACGACGGATAATGCCATGCAACGCTCACCTGCAGCGCCAAATGCCGCACCCATAATAGCATTAGCTGCCTGCCCCATGTCCGCATCCGGCATTAAGATACAGTGATTTTTCGCACCACCGAGTGCTTGGCAGCGCTTGCCATGAGCAGATGCCGTCGTGTAAATATATTCAGCAATAGGCGTTGAACCAACAAAACTAACTGCCTGAACTTCTGGCGCAGTTAAGAGCACATCGACAGATTCTTTGTCCCCTTGAACAACGTTAAATACGCCATCAGGTAAGCCAGCTTCTTTTAACAATTTAGCTAATGCTAAGGCTAAAGAAGGATCTTTTTCTGACGGTTTTAAAACAAAGGTATTTCCTGTTGCAATAGCCACTGGGAACATCCACATCGGTACCATTGCTGGGAAATTAAATGGCGTGATCCCCGCACAAACTCCCAAAGGCTGCATTAATGAGTGGCTATCAACCCCTGTAGCAACATTGGCTGAGTGCTCACCTTTTTGTAAGTGAGGAATACCACATGCAAATTCAACAACTTCCAAGCCACGAGTTAATTCACCTACCGCATCAGAAAAAACTTTACCGTGTTCTTGTGATATTAAACGCGCCAGTTCATCCATATTCTCTTCAAGCAATGCTTTAAATTTGAATAAGATCCGAGAACGTTTCAAAGGAGAAAGTTTTGACCATTTAGGAAATGCTTTATTCGCAATTTCAATGGCTTTTTTTGTTTCATCGGCACTGCTAAGCACAACCTGAGCACTTTGCTCCCCCGTTGCTGGGTTGAATACGGGCGCAAAACGCCCACTTTTACTGGATACTATTTCACCACCAATAAAATTATGAATCTGTTCCATGTTGCCTCTCTTTAGCTGACAGAGTTACCTAGTTACTCAATGTATATGAAATATTTGTTTCATTTACAACTAAATTTGAAATAACATTCAATTTATGTGATCTAGACAAAGTTTTTATGCAATTTCTAATAGTGACGAAAAAACACCAGACTTAAACTTACTTTCATCACTTATTTATTGGCTATTTGGCTGTTGTGTTGAGCAAAATATGTCTTGCTTTCAATCAAGAAAACAAGAGAACAAATTGATGTAAGCTGTTCAATTTATTATCCCAAATTCAAATTATTTTGAGATTTCAAGAAAAGAAAATTTTTAAATATGAACTAAGTGTTTCAAAAAGATTCGACTAACGCCGTAAAACAACTACAATTAGAGCCAAATTCTGGAGGTTATATGTCAAGTGCATCAAATTTAAATGAGTTTCAAGAGCAGGTTCGCTCGCGATACGACGAATTAAGTAAACGGCTACAGCAAGTGGCACGCTACGTATTAGACAATACGAATAGCGTCGCATTTGATACTGTCGCCGTCATTGCAAAAGAAGCGAAAGTTCCGCCTTCGACGCTGATCCGTTTTGCAAATGCGTTTAATTTCAGTGGGTTTAATGAAATGAAACAATTGTTTCGTATGAACCTTGTTGAAGAAACCGCCAGCTATACCGATAGAGCGCGCATGTTTCGTGAAATGGATGGCTCTCAAGAACTAAGTGATGATCCTTCACAAATTTTGAAGGAATTCGCGCACTCTAACGCCCAAGCTTTGCAACAAATGGCAGCTAGAACTCCCGCAGAGGATATCGAAAAAGCGGTATCGTTATTAGCGAACGCACAAAATATCTACATTATCGGTTTGCGTCGCTCATTCAGCGTTGCAACGTATTTGAGCTACGCCCTTAGCCATTTGGAATGTCGCCCAGTACTCATTGATGGACTTGGTGGGATGTTCAAGGAGCAGATCAGCCGGATCAGTGAAAATGACGTTGTTATTTCAATCAGTTTCACACCTTACGCCTCGGAAACGGTCATGGTAAGTGAGAAAGCAGCTCAAGCAGGCGCACAACAGATCGTTATTACTGACAGCCAAATCAGCCCGTTGGCAAGTTTCAGTGATGTTTGTTTTGTTATCAAAGAAGCCCAAGTAGATGCATTTCGTTCGCAATCAGCCACCTTATGTTTAGCACAATCACTGACAGTGGCATTAGCCTATCGCCAGGGCAGCAGCTTAGTCTAAGTTATACGGCTCTGTAATTAAACACCTCCATTAATTCAGAGCCCCTTCCAATCCTCTCCCTCATTAACATAAACGTATTTATTGAATGTTAATTAAGTTTCATCTTTTTCTTGGATTTGTGAATCTCATCAGAAAATACAAATTCTAAAAAGACAATCAAATGAAATTATTATTTCACCCTGCTATGTTGGGATTATATCTCGCGTTAGATAAAACCAAGAATGAGGGCTAAGCATGTTAAATACACACTTTCTTTATTTACTCGGCCACCTTCGTTTACTTGAAGAACAGCATTCTGTCACGTCAATTAATCGCTCTGGTATTGGTTTAATCGGCACAGCACCTTATAACCAACTTTATATTGATGCGATAAAATGCTGCACCCATCATAGTGAGCTAAAGTCAATTTGCCATTTGACTCCATCACTCCCTTCTATGACTGACTTTATGTGCCAAAAGAAAAAGATAGAAGAACTGATCAATAATGATGATGTTGATTGCATCATAATGACGTCCACTTGCAGTGATGAGTTACTAAAATTTGCTATTCAGATGGCTGTAACAGCAGGAAAAGATATCCTATTAAATGATATCCCCAACTATAGTGAAAGTGAATTGAAGGAAGTATTAAAGAAAGCAATATTCCATGACACATTGATTAACTATAGCCAGCCTCTTAGCTTTGATTACCAGTTCAACCAAATAAAAACGTCATTAATGTCTAAACGTGGCACAGAAACAGGGTTATTACGTATCGTAACACACAGAATATTAGAGACTGAAAACCAATTGCCATTCAATACATTACGAAACACTATCGCAAAAAATATAGAACTATTGTTATCTTTAATACCTGATGTTGTACTTTCAAACCCTGCGATCCAATACTCACATCCCTTTACGAAAAGAGCTGATGGCGATGTATTGATGATTAACTTTCGCCAAGAAGGTGGTTTATTGATTTCATTTGAAATCTTTTTCAATACAGGAAAGGTTTCAGACAAACTGTCTTTAAAACAATGTAATAACCGATATGAAGTAGAGAAAAATCTCCCTTTTAATGAAAGAAATCAAGAAATTAATCAAAATAATTTTATTGTAGAGCAACTCGACCAATTTGTTTTAAGACTCGGTAGCAACACAAAGTTAGCTAAGATTAATCAATGGAGTCGCGCTAATGAACTAACAGATAAAGTAATAAAACAGCTAAATACCTATGGATATATTTGATTTCTATAAAATATAAAGATAACCCTAATAGTAACAAGTAATATTATTCTACAAGTAAATAATGCAATATTATTTGTAACACACCTAAATCACTTATAATCAATGTATTGAGCTATATGTACCACCATTTACATTTACGACGCCATATAAAAAAGACGTAGGATCAACATTGAAAAGATAAGCAAATTGAAATAATGAATCAACATCAATGCAACTTTCGCCAGTCTCGAATCGATTCATTTCTTCTTCTGTTACACCGATTAAGCTTGCCATTTTTTCTATCGATATTTTATGGTTTTCTCGCTGTTTTCGGATTTTTATCCCTAGCATTTTAGCAATGCTTTCCTTGCCCATAATAACCTCTACTAAATATTAAAATGAATATTATCAACCGGTGCGTAAATTATCACCAACCGTAAATTTATAAATTGACTTAAAATAATAAAACTCTGATTAAATGAATCGTTTTAAGACAATCCATTAATGAAAAACAAACAGAAAAACCAGATAAGCAGATGATATAATTAGATTATATCTATTTCATTGTTACATTTTAGTTGTGATGGTCATCACATAACATTTTAAGACCCAATAAAGATAGAAACTAGGTTATAGTCAGTCACCAGCTAATAAATTGTATTTCCAATTTAATTTAAATTCTAGCTTACATTTCCAATTTGATAAAACTATATTGCCAAATTTAATGTTATAACCTTAGGAAATTCGTGACAATTTGTATTCATCCGTATCAATAAGTTTCCACAAAGCAATTATAATAAAGAAAAATTTTTTTCATCATAAAAAAAGACGTTTTTTTTTATTTATTAGTCGAAATAACAAGATTAGATTCAGGTAATAATAATAAGACATTCTATATTACGCTTATAAGGTTAAAGCACTTTTAAGATTAGTAAGTTACATTATTTCAATCTTATTTTGAATCTCTAAAATAGATTACTATAACAGATCGTCTTAGATGTAAATAAAATTATGTCTCACACTTATGCCATATTCATTACTTTCAGTCTATACACAGTATGTAAAAATTAGGCAAATTACGTAAACGCCTAACAAGTGTATTTAAGCATTCAATCTAACCCCTCCCTTATCAAAACTTACTTAACTTCACATCTTTTTAATAAAATTGTCAGTTAGCATGCTATCCTATTACGAGCACCTATGAATACTTACCAGTCATCACACTGAGTTATTATATGACCTCTTATTTTATTGGTAAGTAAAAGAGACCTGAAAGGATAATCATGCTACAAGAAAGTGTTATCAGGGAAATCATTCTCTGGATAGAACAAAATTTAGAATCTCGCCTATCCCTAGATACTGTTGCCGATAAATCAGGATACACAAAATGGCACTTTCAGCGCCTATTTAAAAACCAAACAGGACTCGCACTTGGCTCCTATATCCGAGCAAGACGTCTTTCTTGTTCTGCTGTCGCATTACGGCTAACAAATGACAGCATAATGGACATTTCTCTAAGATACCGCTTTGACTCGCAACAAACTTTTTGCCGCGCGTTTAAAAAGCAATTTAATCTGACCCCTTCTGAATATAGAAAACGAGAAGGATGGAAAGTTGAAGGGTTCTGTTTACCTTTACGAGAGAGTAAAGAGCTCAGTGTTCAAGTTAAATTGGCTCAGTTACCCGCAATCAACTTACTCGGAACTAAGCATCGTTATACTAAAGATATTAATGAGTGGAACCTAAAAACCGATGAACTGCGCCGATACTATTGGAGGGCTTTTTTTGAGAAAAACCCTTATGTCACGCAGCATTTATATGCTATCCATGGTATTGACCAAAGCGCTAATGCAGAAGGGCATTTCCTATATACCACGGCTCTAGATGAACAAGATGTTAGTATTGCGCTTCCGCAAGCAACTAACTTACAGTTACCCTCAGGAAATTATTTAGAAATCAAAATCACTAGTAGCCTTCATGGTATAGATTACAATGACATTATCTATACTGCTTATGGGAAGGTGCTTGCTGAAATGGATATCGTCCGTGGTGAAGGGCCAGATGTTGAGCAATATGTCCTAAAGTCTAAACCCTCTTATGAGGCATTCATTAATGATTCACGCCATTTCATTCAAGAACTAAATTATTATATTCCCGTTATTATTTAACGACTAGGTATTTAACAACTAGCTATTTAACAACCAGCCAGCAAGCAACCCACACAAAAGTTGTATGGGTTGTTGAGCTAATAATTAAAAAGTCACATTCATTTTTGCCCAGAAATTTCTCCCTGGTTCATTCACTGGCACGTTGGATGAATAGCCAAAACCGCTGTTTCCAGCTAAATTAAGGTGCTCGCTATAGGTTTTGTCAAAAAGGTTATCAACACCTGCGCTTAATTTCATGTTTTCATTAATTTTATACGCTGTATTTAATGAAAAAATTGTGAAACCCGCACTTTTGCTAAAATCTTTACCCACTACATTACCATCATTAATGGCAACGCGATTTTGGCGGCTCACGACTCGTACTAAGCCTGTCGTGGTCCAATCGCCTTTTTCCCACGATAAGCCAAATCGGCTTTCCAACGGTGGCATTTGCGGTAATGCCTTTCCATCTGTACGGTTTTCGCCCCATGAATACGCAAGGCTTGCATCCGCTTTCCACTCATCACTGAGTTTTTGTGCAACACCGAGTTCTCCTCCCATAATTAACGCATCCACATTTTCCACCTGGCTCATTCTTGGATTTGTTGCGCTATAACGGAAGAGAATAAAATCATCAACACGCCCTACATATGCAGAAACCCATGCATTGGTGTCTTCATGGCTATATTTAGCACCAATATCTAGCTGAGTCGTTTTTTCAGTTTTTAGCTTATCAAACACATTATTGCTGCCATCCGGGCCGAGTTTAGGCGAGAACAATTCCCAATAATCAGGAAAGCGTTCTGTATAACCGACACCTGCATATAACATAACAGGCGTACCCGATAAAGAATGCTCATAACGCGCAAAGCCTGCTGGCATCACAGTATTACGCCCTGAAGAACCTACTCCTGTATTATTTTCGACTATCACGCGGTCTAAACGTACCCCGCTGACCACTTTGCCTTGTTCAGTTGGATGCCAAGTTAGCTCGCTAAAAACACCATAATCTTGAAATTGTGCATCTTTTTTCCAGCTATTGTGATTGTTTTTTCGATGCTTATTGGTTTGCATGTCTGCGCCGGCACGCAGTTCATAGTCTGACCATAACCATGTTCCCATCGTTCGCCCCCCCATGGTTTCACGGTCAACTCGCATTTTCATTGGCATATTCATCATGCCATGGCCACCATGCCCCATATGACCACCACTCATTCCGCCACCTGATGGAGAACGAAGCGAGTAGTTATCCATTATATGATCGGCATAATTGTAGTAGACATTCGCTTCAATTTTATCTAACACATCGCTGAGATTACTTTTCTCAAAGCGCAATCCTAAGCTTTCGCGTTTAAACTGAGAGCCATCCATTCCCCTCCCCGCATAGCGAGCTTCCCCATCGCCTTTACCAGCAGTCAACTCTAATAATGTGTATTCATCAGGTGTCCAACCAACCGCAATATCAGTATTCCATTTGTCCCATTTAGACGGTACTTTGTCCCCATTACCATCTTTATAATCATTAGAACGTGACTTATTGCCAATAACGCGAATGTAGCCAGACTCATTACCTAAACTCACATCTGCATTGCCATCCCAACGCTCATTAGATGCGGCTAAAACACTCGCGTTTCCTTTCATTCCTGCTTCAGTAAATAGCGGTTTTTCACGTTCAAAACGGATGGTTCCCGCAGAGTTCCCAGGCCCCCATAAAACAGTTTGAGGGCCTTTAATCATATTCAGTACATCAAAGTTTTCCGGTGAGATATAAGATGTAGGCGCATCCATACGAGAAGGACATGCACCTAACATCTCGCTATCATTGGTCAAAATACGCAAACGCGAGCCGAACATGCCACGAAAAACAGGATCACCGTTAGTCCCACCGTTTCGTATTTGTGAAAAACCCGGAATAGTTTTGAGATAATCAGAACCATCACTCGCAGGGACGGGCTGCCTTGGTGTTTTAGGTGATGTCGTAATCGTTAATGGTGAATCAACTGGCGCAGTCACAATCATCACTGAGCTATCTGAAATTGGGCTTTGGTTGATTTCAGTTTTAGCGGCTGTAGATGCCGTAAAAATTGCACTAATTACCAGTGTTGCAATAGGAGCCACTTTAAAAACGTGTGTGTTCATTTTTTACCTGTTTCTTAGAGTATAGCTACGCTGCTTTCGCCTCTTAGCTTGCAAATACATTTTCAGCCCTCATGAATGAACCTCTTAAAAATCAAAGAAATTCAAGATGAACGAAAGCGCTTTGCACAATAAAAGCAAAAGTAGCAATTTAATTAATTTGAAAATTTATAATATTAAGAAATCAGGAGATTGGTGGGGCTCGAGCGAGATGTAATGACCATGGTCTAAATAACCAAATGTGAGTGCAGCTATCAAAGGGAATAAATAGCGTTAGCGTGGCAAATTGCCGAATAACCGCAGCAATAAGTAAGATAAGAAATGGGAAGTGGATCAATAATTGGCAGTAACCACATGCAATATCTTCCATCGGAGACTGCCCTATCCCCGTCATTAACATATGGTTCATTGGTATAGAAACGTCACAGCCTTCAGACATAGGCATACTGTGATGCGAATGCATAGAAGAGTCTACCATCTCACTTTGTATATCTGTACAAGTGTCCATATGCACCATGGACTTAGAAACCAAAGGTGCAATAAACAACATTGCAATGGCAAGCAAAGCAAGATAAGCGGATAGCTGTTTGATAAAAGGGCGCAGGTGCAACGTTTTTCCGTCATCTCAGTATGAATTTTATAGTGCGGAATTGTATCTTATTTGGAAGGGTGTTGTTATTTATTTTCAGAATTAATGTTAACCACAGCGCAGCATCGCATACAAAAGACTAAAAAACAGACAATTGCTGATTAAAATCAATCTATTGATTAAATATCTATTCTCAACACAACAGATTGAAATTAAAGTAAATAATAAGCTCATTATTTACTTTAACATTATTTGGCTATTAACCATCTAACCCTAGCGATTTAGATGAGACCATTTTGTGTTAACCATTACCTTGGTTATCTCTTCTTTAGTTTGAATTGGCTTGAGTTTATCCAGTTCAATCCAAACCGTTTTGGTTGATTGAAATCGGTTATCTGGCGTCAAACCACTCAATTTAATCTGTAAATATTGCTCTTTTTCTTTATCACTAACACCTTGTTTAAATTCTTCATAAGCAACCATATATTTTTTTACTTCCTTGCCAGCTAACCCTTTTTTGAAAGTGACCAAAATTTTATAGCTGAGCTTTTCGTTAAGAAAATTTTTAACCACATCAGAGAGTGATTGATATGCGGCGATCTTGTCGTCTTTTGCTTTTTGAATATATTGTGGGCTTCTTGGAGCCTGACTTGGCTGATAATTAGGTTGCGCTCTCGCTAATGTCCTCTTTTGAACTGGCGTCCTGTGGGAGCGATTTAGATTGCTTGGCTCCGAAACCGACCGATTTAATGCCAATGCCCCTGATATATTTTTTTGATGAATATTTGAAGGATCTGAATAGGCATGTCTTAAAGTAAAAACACGAGTGGGAATTTTTGACCCTTTCCGGTCAATCTGCTTTTTTTTAATACTTTCAGCAAATTTATTTAATTCTAGCTGCTGATTCACAAGCTTTCTTTTAACTTCTTTATCTAATGGGCGTTTATTCAAACCTGATACGACTGGGTGAGAGATATTGGTTTGATGATAATTACGCATTAGTCGAGTGGCCATATTGCTTCCTTTTATCTAGTTATAAACTCAAACTATATTAAAAGAATTGATATCAGCTATCTTTAACAAACCGAAGTAATCAAAATCGTGGATTATAATATGAAAGGGAGTGTTATACAGGCGAACACCTGTATAACACTATCAGTGAAAAAACTTACTTATCGGAAGGCTGCCCTTTCTTTTCATGCACCATCATCAGAGCTTGTTCAACACTGCGCTCGATAATAGGACGACGTTGATCATTCTCTGGCAGCAGTTTTAGCATCATTTGCCAAGCAGAAATGGCTTCAGCGTAGCGTTCTTGCTCAAATGCATTGAATGCAAAAATACTCAACGCTTTCACATTAGTGCGGTCTTCTGCGATCAGCTTTTTAAGTAATTCTGCACCTTGGCGGTTATCTTCAGGATCAGAAGAGCGCGTCAAAACCTCCGCATATCCCATCACTACATTTTCATTTTTAGGGGCTAGGCGATAAGCACGGCCATAGGCATCGGTTGCCATAGTAGCATTCCCCAACACCATACCAATACGGCCTAGCATTTCCCACGCTTCTACATTTTGCGGGTCTTCCTGCAGTCGAGTGCGTAACCCTAAAGCAAGGTGTTCCATTTCCGCATTATTGAGTGGCGGCTCAGATGGGTCTAGTGCTCTATCTAACAAAGCAGGGGCTTGTTGATAGGCATTATTCCAATCTGCCACTTTCTCGTAACTGCCTACCTGATAATAAGCCCCACCCGCAACACCTAATGCGATGATAAACCCGGGTAAATAAACCCAATTGCTGGTACGAGAGGCCTCAGGCAATGCTTCCTCATCACCCTGCTCAACCTGTTTTAATCTAACGCGTTTTTTAGAACGGGCAAAAATGATCCAGCCGCCTACCGCTATAGCAACAAATGGTAACCCCCATAGCATCACCGTGAGCGGTGTCAGAGGTGGGTTATAAGTGACGAAGTAACCATAGCGAGCAACCATATAATCAACGATTTCATCGCGGTTTTTGCCTTCCTTCATTAACTCATACACTTTTTGGCGCAAGTCCAGTGCAATCATTGAGTTAGAATCCGCAATACTGTTGTTTTGACATTTAGGACAACGCAGTTCTTCGGTTAACTTACGGAATTGCTGCTCTTGCTGTTCATTATCGAAAGTAAACACTTCTGTCGATGCATATGTCACCGTTGCACTTAACGCTAACATCAATAAACCCAATAAATACCTCATTGGTTCGCCTCCTGATTATAGCGCTCCCAAAGGGGTTTAAATTCTTTTTCCCAAACGCGCTCGTCCATTGCCCCTGCGTGACGATAACGGATCACTCCATTGCCATCAATTAAGAACGTTTCAGGTGCACCATATACCCCTAAATCAAGGCCTAACATACCTTCACCATCAAATAAACTCAGAGCATAAGGGTTACCCAACTCACGTAACCACACAATGGCCTTATCCCGTTTATCTTTATAATTCAACCCGACCACACGGACACCTTGTGCAGACAATTTATTCAAATATTGATGTTCTGCACGGCATGTTGGGCACCATGTCGCCCAAACATTCAACAAGATAGGTTGCCCTTGTGTTAGCACATCCGATTCATAATGTTGACCGGGGTTTTCTAGTGACTCAAGGCGAAAAACGGGCACTGGCTTACCAATTAAAGCGGATTCTAATAAGCGAGGGTCATCCCCTTCTGCATTACGCATCAATTGCCATAACAGAACCGCAGCAATTCCTGCAAAAATAATAAAAGGAATTAAGAAGACTTTGCGGTTCATGCTGTTTCCCCTTGTAATTTACGACGACGATAACGTGGGTCAAACAAGCAAAATAACGCACCGATAGCCATTAATACGCCACCAGACCAGATCCAACGAACAAACGGTTTATAATACAAACGCATCGTCCACGTATCTTTAGCAATTTCCTCACCCAATGCGGCATATAAATCGCGAGTAAAACCGCCATCAATCGCGGCTTCGGTCATAACTGCTCGGCTAACGCTATAAAAACGTTTCTCTGGCATTAAAACACCGATGACTTTGTCTTTCTCTTTCACTGAAATACTGCCAATAACGCCTTGGTAGTTAGGGCCATCAGCCTCTTTTACCCCATTAAATACAAAGGTATAAGCACGAATTGAAATGCTATCGCCCGGCTTCATTTTCACATCACGCTCAATACTGTAATTTTGGCTAAAGGCAATACCGACGATGGTTACCGCTAAACCTAAGTGCGCCAGTACCATTCCCCAATAACTTGGCGTGAGCTTGATTTTCTTACTGATGCGCACTCGCATTTCCGCGAACGCAAGAATAGCTATCCAGCACGCCATCATTAAGCCGACAACCGTCAGCGCTTCTACCCTATCTTCCATTAATAATGGCAAGGCAAAAGAGAGAATAACGGTTAATACCGTTGCAATGATTAATAATTTTTTGATAGCCGCAGGGCGGTCACGCCCCCAGCGTACGAGTGGGCCAATTCCAAGTAACAAGGCAAATGGCACCATCAACGCGATAAACATGGTATTAAAGAACGGTTCACCAATGGAAATCGTACCCAGACCAATTTGTTTATGGACCAACGGTAGCAATGTACCGAGTAACACGACTAACATCGCTGCTGTTAGGATAACGTTATTGCCCAATAACATGGATTCACGAGACCATAGCGCATTGTTAACTCTTGAGCGTACTTTGTGCCCACGCAGTGCAAACACCAATAAAGAGCCGCCAATCACTAACACCATGAAGGCTAAGATGAATAACCCCCGAGATGGGTCTGAGGCAAAGGCGTGTACAGAAACCAATACCCCTGAACGGACTAAGAAAGTCCCGAGTAAACACAGTGAGAAAGCAAAAATCGACAATAATAGTGACCAGGCTTTAAACGTGGCTCGCTGTTCAGTAACGGAAAGTGAGTGGATCAATGCCGTCCCCACTAACCATGGCATAAAGGAGGCATTTTCCACTGGGTCCCAGAACCACCAGCCTCCCCAGCCTAATTCGTAATAGGCCCATGCGGAACCTAGCATGATCCCCAGTGTTAAAAAGAACCATGCTGCCATCGTCCAAGGGCGAGCGAAGCGCGTGAAAGAGCTATCTAACCGGCCACTTAACAATGCCGCAATCGCAAAGGCAAATGCCACTGAGAAGCCGACATAGCCCATATATAACAATGGTGGGTGGAAAATCAGCCCGGGGTCTTGTAGTAATGGGTTGAGGTCACGCCCTTCAATCGGAAAGGCGGGCAGCGTGCGAGAAAACGGATTTGAAGTGAAGATGATAAACAGTAAGAAACCAACGCTAACCATCCCCATGACGGCCAAAACACGGGCGACAATGTCGAGAGGCATTCGGTAACTGCAAATTGCTACCGCAAATGTCCAGCCGCTCATTAATAATACCCAAAGTAATAATGAGCCTTCGTGAGCTCCCCATGTTGCAGCAACACGATACCAAATTGGCAATTGCGTATTCGAGTTATTGGCAACATAAGTGACTGAGAAATCATTAACAACAAAGGCATTCACTAATACTAGGAATGCCCCTGTTACACAGAGAAAAAGTAACCATGCTAATGGACGCGATGATGCCATCAGGCGGGCATCATTGCGAGCCACTCCCCATAGCGGGTAAAAAGACAGCAAAACGGCAAGACCTAATGCCAAACACAGTAAAACGCTACCAATTTCAGGGATCATGATGCATTGTCCTTATAGGCAGCAGCTGGCCTGCGATGGTTTTCCTGCATCGCCTTTTCAACCTCTGGTGGCGTATAGTTTTCATCATGTTTAGCAAGCACTTCTTTCGCTAAAATATGATTATTCTCTTGTAATTCCCCTTGAACAACAACACCTTGCCCTTCTTTGAATAAGTCAGGCAAAATTCCATGATAACTTACGTCCACTTCACCTTCGGCATCATAAACCGTGAAAGTGATATTGACGGCATTAGAGACAGGGTCAGAATCACGTACCACACTACCGGGCATCACCATGCCGCCAACGCGCAAACGTTGCCCAACTTCAGGGATTTGCTGAGTTTCCCGCTTACCGTAGATGATTTCACCGGGGGTATAAAACAAGTCAATACTTGAGCGCAATGCGTAGAGAATCAATGCGAGGGTTAACCCCACGCCAACCAATATGGAACAGATCAACCAAAGTCGGTTACGACGACGAATATTCACACTCCCTCCCTACGCGCTCTTGCTGCTTTTTGTCTTACTTCACGAGCTTGCTGTTGAATAATTGCATTTATTATCATTTTTCTTTGTATGTATGTATGCAAACAGAGTAACAAAATAGGTATTAATGTCAGCGCAACTGCCAGCCATACATAAAAACCATAGCCGCCCATCGCCCAAAACTCACTCCAAGATGCAAATGCGCTAGTCATGATTGACGTCCTTTTTTATTCACAATATCTAATACCCATGGACGGTTACGTTCTAACATCAATAATTGACTACGTAAACGGATTAACGTTAATGAGATAAAAAGAAACAGGTAACCAAGGATAGCTAAACGTAGTGGCGTACGCATTACAGGATCGATGCTTTCTTGCATACGTGTAGATGGTTGGTGCAAGGTTTGCCACCATTCAACTGAATAATGAATGATAGGTAAGTTAATCACACCAATTAATACTAAAATTGCAGCGGCCTTTCCTGCTGTACGGCGGTCATCAAACGCATGCCATAAAGCAATAATCCCCACATACAGAAAAAACAGAATTAATTCAGAAGTTAAACGTGCATCCCATACCCACCATGCCCCCCACATTGGTTTACCCCATGTCGCACCGGTAACCAATGCGATAAAGGTAAATACCGCCCCGACAGGCGCCATTGCAGCTATCGCCAATTCAGAGACTTTCATTTGCCATACGAGACCGACAAAAGCGGTGATCGCCATGGTGGCATAGATCCCCATTGACCACATTGCAGCAGGCACATGGATATACATAATACGATAACTTTGGCTTTGGACTTTATCGGTTGGCGCAAAGCCAAATCCCCAAATCCATCCCACTGCTAAACAAATTACACTCAATATGATAAACCACGGTATTAGACGCCCACATAACCGGTAAAGGTTAACTGGGATGGCAAGTTGATGAAGCTTTTTCCACATAGTTTAATTACCCTGATTTATTATATTGTTAGTAAATGCTGCGCGACAGAATCATACAATACACATTAAAAAAGCAAATATATTGATTTAACACAAATATAACTTAGGCTGATCATACTCAAACGCATAACCAGCCTATTTATTGATCATTACTTATAATTCATCGGTATAACTCATCATAAAATGATTACCTTAAATTAAAAGCCAGGTTCAACTTCACGCATGTCCGGCAACTTATGGGCGATCCCTTTATGGCAATCAATGCAGGTTTTGCCATCCGTGATGGCTTGGTCATGCATTTTAGCTGCAACCCCTTTTTGTGCCGTGAAATCCATATACTCAAAGTTGTGGCAGTTACGACACTCTTGTGAGTCGTTATTTTTCATCCGTCGCCACTCGCTTTGCGCCATCGCTAACCGATGGTCTTCAAATTTTTGAGGCGTGTCGATGATGCCAAAAATTTTTCCGTATAACTCCTTGCTCGCTTGAATTTTACGCACCATTTTGGGGCCGAACTCATGCGGTACGTGACAATCTGGGCAAGTTGCACGGACACCACTACGGTTAGTATAGTGAATAGTATCCATATATTCTTCATAGACATTCTCACGCATTTCATGGCAGCTAATACAGAACTCTTCCGTATTGGCCATTTCCATACCCGTATTGAAGCCGCCCCAGAAGATAACACCACTCACGAAACCAATCAGTAATAAGGTTCCTAATGCTAAACGGCTTGGCCTACGCCACCACCGCCATACTCGGCCGATTAGCCCAAACAAACCCTTTTTCTTCGGCTTGTCATCATGTGTTTGCTTATCATTGTTATTTGACATAATTCCCCCTTATTTCCCAAAACCTTTGGATGGGGTAAATGTGTTATCAACAATCGGTGCTGTGTCTGATTGCGGCACGTGGCACTGTAGACAGAAGTAACGGTTTGGTGCGACTTCGCCGAGGACTTTGCCTGTTGCATCCATAAAGTGCGTTGGGCTAACTCTTGGTGCCCCTGTGGTACGATAATTTTCCACGCCATGGCATTGCAAACAACGATTAGTATTAGTGGTAATTTGATAACCTTCAACACTATGTGGGATCATTGGTGGCTGATTCACATAGTTTAATGCCATTCTTTCTTGCTCTTTCGGAATATGAATGCTTCCTTCTGACGTACCGGATACTTCTGGTGATTGGGTCAGGTCTACACCATTAGCAGCCCAAACAAGACTGCTTACAACAAAGGCCATTCCAGCCACCCAACGGCTGATCGTCTTTTTCAGGACAGGATTTTTCATGATTTCGCTCCCGAACTCCATCTTAGTGTTATTTTAAAAACATCCTCAGAACAAACATCGATGCAACGACCGCAAGTGATGCAATCCTTATCTGATATCTGCGCTGGAGCTTGTTTATCTAGGACCGGTGCGCGCAGAACTTGCGGCTCCGGGCAAATGTGGAAACAGTCCATACAACGGCTACAGTTTTCTTTATTTTCCGCTGTAACAACCAATGCGCCTTTACACCCAGCTACGCCATATAGCGCACCTAATGGGCAAAGGTGACCGCACCAACCATGTTCCACAACTAATAAATCGAATAAAAACAGTGCAACTAAAACCAATGCACCGCTGCCAAAACCAAAAATTAAACTGCGCCCCATTAATGAAACGGGATTAAGCCATTCCCAAAGTAAGGTGCCTGTAATCGCAGAACCGATCAGGATCACCACCAGCAATACATAGCGAATATTGCGGGGTATGGTTGCAGACTGGTTAAAATCAAACTTACGTCTTAACCACGCTGCGGCATCCGTCACGGGGTTTACAGGGCAGACCCAACTACAGAAAATGCGCTTACCCAACAGTGCATAAACCCCAAATACGATAGCAGCCCCAATTAGCGCGGAGATCCCCGGTAAGTAACCACTTGCTAAGCTCTCTAACGTAATTAAGGGATCAGTCAAAGGTACGGTGTCTAACAATAAGCTACTGCTGTAGTTACCATGTAAAATCCACACCCCAAACCAAGGCCCACTTAGGAACATCGCTAACACCAGCAATTGGCTTATGCGTCTAAACACCAACCATTTGTGGCTTTGCCACCAGCCTTTTTTTGCCTGAGCTTCACGTCCGGCATCACGTTTACGATTCGCCATTGTTACCCTCCAGCCAACCAAAGCGGTAATGGTGCCCTAACTCACCTTTTGCCAACGACCTTGGTAATACCTTGATAGCTGCCTCTTCCAATACACAGGCTTGTTCACATTTACCGCATCCGGTGCAGTAGTTGCTATTGACTGTGGGTAAGAAGCGCGCGTGCTTACCGGTTCGGTGGTTTTGTTCCAGTTCCAATGTGATGGCTTCATCAATCAGTGGACATACGCGGTAGCATACATCACACCTTAGCCCTTGAAAATTCAGGCAGTTTTCCTGATCGAGTAAAACGGCTAACCCCATGCGTGCATCGTTAATCGACTCAATGTCTTTATCCAATGCGCCACTTGGGCAAACCTTAGCGCAAGGAATGTCCTCACACATTTCACACGGGTTTTCTCGAGCGATGAAGTATGGCGTTCCAGAAGCCAAGCCTGATGCCAATGTCGCTAACTTCAACATGTCATACGGGCAGGCTTGAACGCATTGCCCACAACGGACACATGCACTGGCAAATGTTTTTTCATCAAGGGCGCCCGGCGGGCGGAGCTTGACGCCACTCGCACGGGAAGTTTGTTGCTGAAGCCCCAGCACCACACCAACAGCCGCCAACCCGCCCGCAGTGCGGGCGACATCGCGTAAAAAGCGACGACGGCTGTTCTGGGACTTAGCCTGTTGAGACTTAGCTTTCTGGGGCATGAGCAATTACACCTTTTCCAGTTTAACGGCACATTTTTTGTAATCCGTTTCTTTTGAAAGCGGATCGGTTGCATCCAGTGTTAAGTTATTCACTAGCTGCGCAGCGTCAAAGAACGCCATGTAAACTAAGCCTTTTGGTGGTCTGTTACGGCCGCGTGTTTCAACAATTGTTGTCACATCACCACGACGTGAAACCACTTTGACTTTATCACCACGGCGTAAACCTCTCTCTTTTGCATCGATTGGATGAATAAACACTAGAGATTCAGGGAAAGCACGGTGTAATTCAGGAACACGACGAGTCATACTACCGGTGTGCCAATGTTCTAAAACACGACCTGTTGATAACCATAAGTCATATTCTTTATCTGGCGATTCAGCAGCAGGCTCAAATGGCAGTGCAAAAATTACCGCTTTACCGTCGGGTTTACCGTAGAATTGATAGCCAGCACCAGCTTCAACATAAGGGTCATTTCCTTCGCTGTAACGCCACTGAGTTTCTTTGCCATCAACCACTGGCCAACGGATACCGCGCGCTTTGTGATAGTCATCAAAATCCGCTAAGTCATGACCATGACCGCGACCAAAGCCTGCGTACTCTTCGAATAGCCCTTTTTGTAAGTAGAAGCCTAATTCACGTGATTCATCGTTAAGTTGGTCTTCTGCTAACTCGCTCACAGGGAACTTCGTTACCGCTTGGTTAGCGAATAACACGTCATACAACGTTTTACCGCGTAATTCAGGTTTTTTCGCGAGTAACCCTTCAGGCCACACTTCATCCGTTGTAAAGCGTTTAGAAAACAGTACCATCTGCATTAAGTCAGATTTTGCTTCGCCTGGTGCCTTAACTTGTTGGCGCCAAAATTGAGTACGACGTTCCGCATTACCGTAAGCCCCTTCTTTTTCTACCCACATTGCCGTCGGTAAAATCAAGTCAGCGGCTAACGCACTGACCGTTGGATAGGGGTCAGAAACCACGATAAAGTTGCGTGGGTCACGCCAACCAGGCATACGCTCTTGGTTGATATTCGGGCCCGCTTGCATGTTGTTGTTACACATAACCCAGTAAAAATTCAATTTACCGTCTTTTAAAGCACGGTCTTGGGCAACGGCGTGTAAACCGACTTTTTCAGGGATCGTCCCCGCGGGTAGTCCCCACACACCTTCGACTTTCTCACGGTGTTTTTCATTGGTAACCACCATGTCAGCAGGTAAACGGTGCGAGAACGTACCCACTTCACGTGCAGTACCACACGCGGATGGCTGGCCTGTTAATGAGAATGGCCCACAACCCGGTTGAGAAATTTTGCCTGTCAGTAAGTGCAGGTTATACGCTAAGTTATTTGCCCAAACACCACGAGTGTGCTGGTTAAAGCCCATGGTCCAGTAAGAAACCACTTTAGTTTTAGGGTCTGCGTAAAGTTTAGCTAACTCTTCTAACTGATCTTTTGGAACACCCGTCATTTCTGCGGTTTTGTCTAAAGTATATTCCGCAACAAAAGCTTTATATTCATCCCACGTCATTGGCTCAGATGCATCAGAACCTGCATTTTTCGCGTTTTGTTCGAGTGGGTGAGTTGGACGTAATCCATAACCGATATCTGTAGCACCACGACGTAAATTCACGTGTTTATCGAGGAATTCCTGATTAACTGCATTGTTTTGAATAATATAGTTTGCAATATAGTTCAGGATCACTAAGTCAGATTGTGGTGTAAAGACGATGCCGTTATCTGCTAATTCAAAGCTACGGTGTTTGAAAGTCGATAACACGGCAACACGCACGTCAGGGTTAGACAAACGGCGGTTAGTAATACGAGACCACAAGATTGGGTGCATTTCTGCCATGTTTGAGCCCCAAAGGACAAACGCGTCAGCATGCTCAATGTCATCATAACAGCCCATTGGTTCATCCATACCGAAAGTACGCATGAAGCCCACTACCGCAGAAGCCATACAGTGGCGTGCATTAGGGTCTAAGTTATTAGAACGGAACCCACCTTTGAACAGTTTTGATGCTGCATAGCCTTCCCAAACTGTCCACTGGCCCGAACCGAACATACCGATCCCTTCTGGGCCTTTTTCTTTTAATGTGGTTTTGACTTTTTCTTCCATAACATCAAAGGCTTGTTCCCACGTGATCGGTGTAAACTCCCCATTTTTGTCATATTCACCGTCTTTCATACGCAACATTGGCTGCGTTAAACGGTCTTTTCCATACATGATTTTTGGTAAGAAATACCCTTTGATACAGTTTAAACCACGGTTTACTGGCGCTTCTGGGTCACCTTGGCTGGCCACAATGCGACCATTTTGAGTTCCCACCAGTACCCCACAGCCTGTCCCACAAAAACGGCAAGGGGCTTTGTCCCATTTAATACTTTCTTGTTGACCAACCACTGCTTTCGCAATGCTCGGTGCGCCAATACCTGCCGCCGCAGCAGCGGCCGCTATCGCATTGGCTTTCATAAAGCTACGACGACTGAGTTTCATAATCTTCCTCACCTTGCTCTTCCTGCTGGTGGTAAACCAGCGAAACATCTAGTACGCCGTCAATATCGCGTACTAAATCAATAGTATCTAACAACGTTCTACTACCTTGCCCTTCAACAACCACAATCAGCTTTCCGTTTTCTGGGGCGCTTAACGCCACCTCACAATTAGAAAATTGATTAATTTCTTCGGCCACAGTAGACAGTCGCTCACTTTTTACTTGTACTATTAAACTGCACACTTGATAGTTACTGTGCATGTTCATGCTCCACGGTAATGGCTGAAACTGGGCAACCTGCTACACAAGCACCACAGCCTGTACAACCTGGTGTTTCTACTTTTGGCTGGTATATACCTGCCATTGACGGACGAAAAGAGATGACTTCAGGCTCACAACTGTCTTGGCAACGACGACATTCAATCGAAAGATAAGCAAGACAATTTTGGCCAATCGAAATTGAGATATCCCAAGGTTGGGAATGTTTTGGAAGGAAAATAGGTTCTGGACATGCTGTTGCACATGCATAGCAAAATGTACATTCACCACGCTTAAAATCAACAACAGGGTAGCCCCCTGCTCCCGGTTGGATAATTGCCGTTTCGCAACTCTCAACACAGGCATTGCAACGGGTACACAATTCAATAAATTGCGTTTCACTACCACTCCATGGCGGCCGAACCACTGGAGCCGCGCTGCGCCACGCACCAGTTAATACTCCCCGACGGGTGAGATCAACCATGTTTTTTTCCTTTACATTGCCAACAAAAAAACTAAAACGTATTGATAAACCGCATTTTTTATATGTGTATTTATGAGAAATATTAACGATAGCAGCTATAAAAATACATACTACCAAGTAGGTAAAAGAGGTAATTCCCCGTATACGACTAGAAATAACCAGATTTACGCTATTTGCTATGCATGACCTCAAAACAGCCTTAAAATGATAAAGGAATAGGGGTTTTTAATTATTTATTAACATTTTTTTAATGTGGATTATTAATTTAAACTCAATTTTTAATTTTTTAAATTATAACATCAACCAAAAACTACCACTAAAGTGGTATATGCAATGTCATTTAGCAAAAAAATATATGCATTTTTTTTGATATTAAACAAATTTTGTTTGTCACTTTTTTTTAAAAATAACCCAGAAATATTAAAGATAAAAAATTAATTAAAAATCAACAAACTACAACAAGCAAATGTAGAATGTCAAAATAAGAATCATTACTAATTAATTATTGGAACTAACAATTTAGAACTATTAAAAAATAACTATATCAATTTCAATAATACCTATTTTTTATTATTTTTTCACATTCTATTTCCTTATTCCAAATTAACTCTTGATCAAAAACAATATTTTTAGTGTGGTTTTTTGTTACACATATAAATTGGCAATGTCTTGATAGTCTCTGTGCGCTTACTATCAAACCTAAATAACAAAAAGATACCCAAAATAGTTCGAGTCATAGGTCACAATACAAAAACAACTCGAAAAATGAAGGGATGACTGGCTAAAATTACTCGAGGCCCTTTTTATGGCAAACATAAGAAATAATGCACTATGCTTATTGAGTCTGGTTGCAGGAATATTTCTCTTTACCTCTGTTCATGCTCAAACTCCTACCAAAGATAGTACATCCACTATTAACGCTCGAAATGAAACTTTCGAAGCTGCTCACCCTGATCAATACCACTCTTGGCGAGCAACATCCGAGCAATCAAACCGTGAAGATGCATTAGCGGAAGACCCTCGCTTAGTCGTACTTTGGGCTGGATACCCATTCTCACGCGACTACAACAAACCACGTGGCCACGCTTATGCCATTATCGACGTCCGTGAAACCTTACGAACCGGTGCACCGAAAGACGCCCAAGATGGCCCGCTCCCGATGGCATGTTGGAGCTGTAAAAGTCCCGATGTGGCGAGGCTAATCCAAGAACATGGCGAAGATGGCTATTTCGAAGGTAAGTGGGCAAAAGGTGGCCCTGAAGTGGTTAATGTTTTAGGCTGCGCTGATTGCCATAAAACAGATTCTGCAGATTTTGCAAAAGGTAAACCAGAGCTAACGCTTTCTCGCCCTTATGCGGAGCGTGCAATGGAAACGATTGGCAAACCGTTTGATAAAGCCAGCCGATTCGACCAACAGTCCATGGTGTGTGGCCAATGTCACGTGGAATATTATTTCTCTGGCGATAAAAAAGCCGTGAAATTTCCATGGGATAACGGCACCAAAGTTGAAGAGATGGAAGTTTACTACGACAATGTTGGTTTCTCTGACTGGACCAACTCATTGTCGAAAGCACCGATGCTGAAAGCTCAACACCCTGAATATGAGACTTGGAGTGCAGGTATTCATGGCAAAAATAATGTGACCTGTATTGATTGCCATATGCCAAAACTGCAAAACGAAAAAGGCGAACTGTATACCAGCCATAAAATTGGTAACCCATTCGACAATTTCGAACAAACCTGTAGCACTTGCCATACCCAGAGCAAACAACAGCTGCAAGATGTCGTTGCTGAACGTAAAGTCGCTATCCAAGAGATGAAAATCAAAGCGGAAGACCAATTGGTTCGAGCTCACTTTGAAGCGAAAGCCGCATGGGATGCAGGCGCAACAGAAGATGAAATGAAACCAATCTTAACGGATATTCGTCATGCACAATGGCGTTGGGATTTAGCTATCGCTTCCCACGGTATTCATATGCATGCACCAGATGAAGGCTTGCGCATGTTAGGTGGTTCGATGGATAAAGCCGCAGATGCACGAACCAAACTCGCTCGTCTATTAGGTTCAAAAGGCATCACCCATGAAATTGCCATTCCAGATATTTCAACTAAGGAAAAAGCGCAACAAGCTATCGGTTTAGATATGCAAAAAATCAATGCGGAGAAACAAGAGTTCTTAAAAACTGTGGTTCCGCAGTGGGATGAACAAGCTCGTAAAAATGACCTATTAGCCAAATAACCATGATTTGCCCCAAATAATGGGGCAATACAACCAATGGAGTGAATATGAGCGTACTACGTTCGTTATTAACTGCTGGGGTGCTGGCAACAGGCTTATTATGGGCAACAGCCGCATCCACAACCCCACAAATGGCCCAAGAAAATGCAGAAGGCCGTTGGGTTGTTACGCAGCAACGCAGTGCTGACAAAGCCTGTTTAGACTGCCATAAGCCTGACCAAGAAGGCATGCATGGTACCCACGCAGAAGTAATTAACCCTAACAATAATTTACCCGTAACTTGCACCAATTGCCACGGTAACCCAGGGCCTGATCACCGTGAAGGCGTCAAAGATGTCATGCGCTTTAACAACCCAATGTATACCGTTGAGCAACAAAACAGTGTCTGTCTATCATGTCACTTGCCAGAACAACTGCAAAAAGCGTTCTGGCCTCATGATGTCCACGTCACCAAAGTGGCCTGCGCAAGTTGCCATGACCTTCACCCGAAACAAGACACCATGAAGGTACTGACTGATAAGGGCAAAGTAAAAATCTGCGTCGATTGTCACTCAGACCAACGCAATAACCCTGATTTCAACCCGGCAGCGGTGAAATTGCGTAAGGAGCAGCCATGAGTTGTTCTCGTCGTCAATTCATTATTTACTCAGGAGCACTGGCGGCGGTAGGAGGAGTTGCTAGCCATGCGCTAGCTAACACCATGAAAATAGATGGCGTTCGCTACGGCATGGTGCACGATGAAAATCTGTGCATCGGCTGTACGGCGTGTATGGATGCATGCCGAGAGGTTAACCGAGTGCCGGAAGGTGTTTCGCGATTAACTATCATCCGTAGTGAGCCTATTGGCCAGTTTCCTGATGTTAAATACCGTTTTTTTCGCCACTCCTGTCAACATTGTGAAAGTGCACCTTGTGTCGATGTTTGCCCTACTGGTGCCTCTTTTATTGATAAAACGACAGGGATTGTTGATGTCAACCCCGACTTATGTGTCGGCTGCCAATATTGTATTGCGGCCTGCCCTTATCGCGTCAGGTTTATTCACCCCATCAATAAAACCGCAGATAAATGCGATTTCTGCCGTAAAACGAATCTAAAACAGGGTAAGCAGCCGGCTTGCGTCGAATCTTGCCCGACCAAAGCATTAACCTTTGGTAATTTAGATGACCCTAAGAGCGATATTTCGTTGATGCTAAAAGAAAAACCGACTTATCGATTCAAAATTGCACTCGGTACTCACCCCAAAATGTATCGGGTTCCGTTCAAATATGGGGAGGTTAGCCAATGACAACAGCTTCTGCTTTCCATTTTGAATCCTTAGTGTGGGACTGGCCCATTGCGGTTTACTTATTTTTAATTGGTATTTCAGCTGGGCTCGTGGTGCTTGCGGTGCTTATGCGCCAGTATTATCCCACTGCGGCTGGCAGTGATAGCACAATCATGCGCACAACACTGATTTTGGCGCCGACCACGATCATCTTTGGGTTATTGATCTTAATTCTCCATTTAACGCGTCCATGGACGTTTTGGAAATTAATGTTTCATTACAGCCCAACTTCAGTGATGTCGATGGGGGTGATGTTATTCCAAGTATATATGGCGGTACTTGTTATTTGGCTGGCTAAAATCTATGAAAAAGAGCTCATTGTTTTACAGCAAAAATGGCTGCCAAAATTGACGCTGATCCCAAGAGTATTAACCCTACTAAACCGTGCGATGCGTTTTCTCGATATTGTAATGCTAATATTGGCTGTTTTGCTTGGGGCTTATACTGGTTTTTTACTTTCAGCATTAAAATCTTATCCATTCTTAAACAACCCATTATTACCGGCTTTATTCCTATTCTCAGGAATATCTTCAGGTATCGCGGTATCGTTAATGGCAATCGCATTGCGCTATCGTAAAAATATCCATAATACTGAAACCGCATTTTTACATCGTATCGAAGGCTTTGTGATTTGGTTGGAGATATTCCTATTAGCGGCCTTTTTCGTCGGGCTAGCATTAGGAGACGATGGGAAAATTCGCTCATTAATTGCCGCATTAGGTGGTGGTTTCTGGACTTGGTGGTTTTGGATTGGCGTTGTTGGGTTTGGTTTTATTATTCCTCTTCTATTCAAAAAATGGATGGATAAAGGGCAAGGTGCAGTAAGAGTATTGATTATCAGTGGTGCAAGCCTACTGGGTGTCTTCTGCTTACGCTTTTTTGTGTTATACGCAGGGCAGTTGACCGTTGCATAATTCACTCAACAATAAGGGTAATCATTGGAACTAATACTCCCAGAAATTGGCTTTCTCTGCCTAACATTGGCACTTTGTATTGCCTGTTTTCAAGCATCATGTGGAGTTATTGGTTTTTTACGCCATATTCCGAGGCAAATGCCTCGGAATGTCCTTTGGACCTACTTACAATTTCTTTTCTTACTCGTTGCTTATTTTTGTTTAACCATCAGTTTTATTCAAAGTGACTTTTCTGTCGTATATGTGGCGCAGCATAGTCACAGGTTAACGCCACTATATATTAAAATTGCGGCAGTATGGGGAGGCCATGAAGGGTCAATATTTCTTTGGTTGCTGTTTATTTCAGCTTGGAGTTGTCTATTTGCTTGGCGTTATCGTCGGCAAACTCACCCTGTATTTCCCCTCACATTAACCCTACTTGCCATTATTAGTGCAGCATTATTACTGTTTATCGTCTTTTATTCCGACCCTTTTGTACGCATTTTCCCACCCGCTATAGAAGGACGAGATCTCAACCCAATGCTGCAACATTGGGGGCTAATATTGCACCCTCCGCTACTTTATTTAGGCTATAGCGGGTTAATGGTCGTGACCGCCTTGGCACTTGCATCCACGCTGTGCGGGCAATTTAACCAAACTATTTCAGGACTTTGTTGGCGCTTTGTCGTTCCTAGTTGGTGCATACTCACTTTGGGTATCACTTTAGGGTCATGGTGGGCATACAGCGAACTTGGTTGGGGAGGATGGTGGTTTTGGGACCCCGTTGAAAATGCGTCGCTGTTGCCATGGTTAAGTGCAACCGCGTTACTCCACAGCCTCAGCGTTACATACAAAACAGGTCATTATCGCCATTGGTCAATACTACTGGCGATCCTCACGTTTATTTTATCTCTATTGGGCACGTTGATTGTCCGTTCAGGTATTTTAATGTCTGTCCATGCGTTCGCTTTGGATAACGTTAGGGCTGTTCCCCTCTTTTTATTGTTCAGTTTTCTGAGTTTCGGTGCTTTATGTATATATGGCTGGAAAGCTAAAAATATTGATGATTCACCAACCAACATTAATCGCCGTCAGCTTTACTTATTACTCACGTTAATCCTATTTTCAACTGTATTATTTATTGTCCTGACGGGCACACTTTACCCGATGATTTACACATTATTTGGTTGGGGAAAAATATCGGTTGGGGCACCTTATTTTAATCAAACATTATTACCATTTGGTATTTTGATGCTAATTATAATGGCGGTCAGTGCCATTTACCCGCAGAACAAAACTCGCATTAAACCCCGATGGCGTATTCTTTTAATCATACTTCCCAGTATGTTATTAAGCTTCTTTCTTTGGCCTAAAGGGCTTATTATCGCCCTTTCTTGCGGCTTTTTATTTGCAATTTTGCTTATCTTTTGGCTACGTCCTATACATGCTATTCGACAACAATTCCCATCCCTTATTGCTCATACAGGAGTTGTGATTTTTGCAGCTGGCATTGCCTTGTCAGTTGGTAGCCACCACGAAACCAGTGTTAGTCTTTCTATTGGACAATCTATTTCTCTCGCAGGTTATCAATTTCAATTCAACGAGCTGCAGCTTGGTGCTAAATCTAACTACACAACCGAAAAAGCCATCATACAAATTAGCAAAGCGGATCAACCGTTACACCAGTTAATCACTGAGCGCCGGTTTTATACCGCTCGTCAGCAATTAATGATTGAACCCGGTATATATTGGGGGTGGCTACGTAATTGGTATGCGGTATTAGGTGAGAAAACGGGAACAAATAGTTATGCAATACGTCTTTACGTCCAAGATGGCATTCAATGGATTTGGAGCGGTGCATTTGTGATGTGTTTTGGCCTATTAATAAGCTGGATAAAAAGGAGGATAAGAAATGCTTAAAGCTCTATTCGCACTTTTTTTCCTATTTTGCTCTTTTATATCCAATGCTCAAATTGTTGATGTGTGGCAATTTAATTCCATTGAAGAACAAGAATATTCTTTGCAGATAGCCTCACAATTACGTTGCCCTCAGTGCCAAAACCAAAACTTACTCGAATCTAATGCCCCGACAGCTGTCAGTATGCGTCATCAAGTCTTCAAAATGGTCGCTGAAGGGAAAGATAAAGCACAAATTATGCACTATATGACCGAGCGATATGGTGATTTTGTACTGTATAATCCACCGCTGACTTTTGGAACTGCCCTACTTTGGGTTTTACCTGGAATTGCTTTAGTTGGAATTTTTTATTTAACGTTCAAATTCAACCGGTCACATAAACAACGGATCATAGAGAACAACTTTAGCCATCGACAGATATCCGAACAGTTATTGTCCTCAGATACAACAACACCATCAGCTGTCCGGCTACAGCATGTTAATAAAGTACTTACCATATTAATTGTGTCGGTCGTTGTTGGTTACTTTTTCTCACCTCGATTTGAATTAGCCTATCAGGAATACCAACGTATTTCCGATCCCTTGCTATCATTCACACCATTACAGCAAGAACAAAATGATTTATTACGTTTGCAAAATGATATTCGCCAATCACCTAAAAACAGTGAGCTTTGGGCTACACTAGGTGAATATTATCTCTATCAAAATAGTTATGATAATGCACTGATTGCTTATCAGAGAGCTCTAAAATATGGAGGGGAAAATGCTCAAATATATTCCGCTATTGCAACCGTACTATATTATCAAGCAGGCCAACACCTAACAGATGATGTTAGAGTTGTAATCAATAAAGCATTAGAGATTGATAATCAAGAAGTTACTGCTTTGATGCTAGTCGCTTCAGATGCCTTTATGAATGCAAATTATGAGCAAGCAATTGATATTTGGCAAAAGTTATTAGATAGTAATAGTTCCCGTATTAATCGCTCTCAGCTCATTGAAGCTATTCATATGGCAAAAATAATGAAGAATAAAAAAGGCTAATCTTATTTTTATTATTAACTTTGTTACTTTAGGGATTAATACATAATAAATTATCACAATAGTGATTAAATATCCCTTAATGAAATGTCTATTTATTTAAATGTGTAATTTTTCGTTTCTTATTGATTACCATTGTTTCCCTTCTATATTACTTCAAATAATCTTATGTTAGATTGGCTCCAGTTAATTACCCCAAATGTAATTCAAGTATATCCACCTAAGTGAAATTAACAATCAAATTTAGCTTAAGTGCGGAATATTTCATTTCCTTTATATATTTTGGCATTCTTTGGGGATATCAAAAATAATTACATAAGAAATAAACACTATGAAAAATAAAATATTTTCATTTTTAGTCGTCGGCTTAATTGCGGGCGCTTCCTTTATAGGAGGCGTTGTAAGTAACTATACACCTGATTTAGATATCGTAGAAAAATCTCAAAAAGCAGTTGAGGATTTTTTAGCATTCCCCAAAACAGCTGAATATAAAAATGTTAAATATCATGAGATAAGAGAAACCTTAGATCATGGTATGCTAGGCTATGTATGTGGTGAGGTACTTATTTTCACTAGCCAAAACTCATATTCATTTCAGCGCTTTGTGGTCAAAACCTACCTTCATAATGATGGGCGTAATGTTGTTTCTATTCCATTAATAGATAGAGATGATAAAGAGTTTCCTGATAATGATTTTAATGTTATTTGGAATAAGTATTGTAATAATTAAAGAGATATAAAGCCCAGTTTTTTAATAAGATATTTCCGAGAGTCACTTTTAATACTTCATTAATATATTAAGAAAATTTCAATTAAGTGATTACTTATATTTAATACATAGATAGCTATAAAAAATATTTACCATATTATTTACAGATTATCTCACACCACTGTATATATTAAGATAAACTAACAAATATCTTTTGAAGAACAACAGCATGCCTGTCCTCCAGTTAACATTACTTCTTGTATTGGAGGACATTTTACTGACCCATATGAACAAAAAACACAGCAATCCCCCTTTAATGGCTTTAATAATACCCCACAGTGCTTACATTCATAAAACCATTGGCAAGCATCTGTCGGCATTTCCTCGACTTGTTTAAAATGACACTCTGGACATGTTAGTTCTGATTTCAGTTCTATATGAAATTTACTCATCGACTTTCCCATAATTTTTTATCACGCTGCTAGCTAAAAGTAGCATCTATTGAACACTAAATTCATCGAGACTTCTTTGCGCTTATACCCTATTTAGTGCTAATTCTTACTGTTTTCCTCGTCACCCCCCTGCCGTGCATCACCCATCTTTTAATAGTAATTCATTGTTGCTTGATATAAAGTCTCAGCCTTTTTTCAAAATCGTTATTTTGGAGGCGAAATGTTTATTGGTTTTGATTACGGTACATCTAACTGTGCTGTCGCGGTCATGGAAAACGGGGTACCCACACTATTACCATTAGAAGGCGATAGTGTTTATATCCCATCAACCTTATGCGCACCAACAAGAGAATCAGTCTCTGAGCATTTATTTCGCCATTGCAAAATATCCCCTTCAAATGAAATCGGGCAGCAAATTTTAAAAAGATCTATCGCGTTTAACCGTGATGAAGGGATCGATTTAATGCCTGAAGACATCGTATTTGGACAAGCCGCTTTAGATTTATATTTAAGCGACCCTAGAGATGTTTATTATGTAAAATCTCCGAAATCATTTTTGGGGGCGTCTGGCTTACATGATACCCAAATTAGTTTTTTTGAAGACCTTGTCTGCGCTATGATGAAAAATATAAAAGACACTGCAGAACAAAAGTTACAACAGATTATTGATGATACTGTCATTGGCCGGCCTATTAACTTTCATGGCCGTGGGGGAGAACTCTCGAACCAACAAGCTGAATCAATACTCTATCGTGCCGCAAAGCGCGCAGGGTTTAATCATATTGCTTTTCAATTTGAACCTGTTGCTGCGGGGCTTGAATATGAATCAACATTGAATAAAGACCAGATTATCCTAGTCGTTGATATTGGTGGAGGAACAACAGATTGTTCATTAATCCAAATGGGGCCAACTTATCGAAATGCACAGGACAGAACACAATCCTTACTTGCTCATAGTGGGCAACGAGTGGGCGGAAACGACCTTGATATTTACCTTGCATTGAAACAATTGATGCCGCTATTTGGGATGGAGAGCCAATCTTTATCAGGTATTAAAATGCCATTTCTACAATTTTGGAACCCTATTGCCATTAATAATGTTGAAGCACAAAAAGAATTTTACTCACGACAAAATTTAACTGCGTTAACACGACTAAAACAAGATGCAAAAGAGCCTCAAAAAATAGCTCGATTGTTAGAAGTCTATAATGAAACACTAGGTTATAGCTTAGTACGTAAAGCTGAAGAGGCTAAAATTGCATTATCAGATACGCCTAGTTATTTAGCTCAAATTAAATTAGCTTCTGAAAAACTAGAGGTGGATATTCCACATGAATACATGGTGGAATCAATTGAATCACCGAAAAGTAAAATGATTGAGTTAGTTAAAGAAGCTGTCAAGCAAGGAGGAGTCAAGCCAGATGCCATTTACATTACAGGCGGGAGTGCTCGCTCACCAGTATTACACCAGGCTATTAGCCAAGAATTACCTAATATTCCGATAGTACGTGGGGACGACTTTGGTTCCGTTACCGCAGGATTAACACGCTGGGCTGAAACGTGTTTTAAATAAACAACAGAAACACTAATAGCGCAGAATAAATAAGATTCATATTTAGACTGCGCTATTGGTACAAATCTTATTTCTTAACTTTATGAACAATATCAAAGTACTTATCTTTATTATCTTGCTCTGGATAAATACGATATGTGTATTCTTCTGGGGTTACTGTGACATTTTCGACAACACGAGTAAATAAGACTTTACCATCGCCATCTTTTGCTGTTAATGAGCGGCTTTTGCCATTTTCATCAAATGACCAGTCACCTTTCATTTTAGGCTTTCCATCAAACGTGGTCATATTAAATGTACCATCTGGATAATACTCCGCTAAACCAAAAAAGTTAGCTACTTGTTTATCATCCGCATTAACTTCTTTTTTATCTTGATCTAAAGCTTCTGTCGTTGTCCAAACTTTGCCTACCATAATTTCTTCGTAAGCATTTAATTTATGTTCCGCACTCTGCGATTGGCTTGCTGCTGGAGTTGTCGCTGCCTGAACAGCAAATGACATAGTAGATACAACAGCAAAAAGTGTAGGTACTAATAATTTTTTCATTTTTATCCTCTAATAAATTAACTCAAACAACAATTTGATTAAGTTCAGATTAGCGATATAAAACCAATTTTTAAAATTATATTACGTTTATTTACAAGATAACATCTTATTACATTTAATATATATTGTTTTACAATATAAAATATATCGAAAATTAACAACTTTTAGCATTAACAATCTTAATCTTGGCTATTAAGCAACTTATTGACCAACCAATAACCGGCTTTTCCCGGTGGATTATTCTTAGACCAAACTAAATCCACATCAATTTTTCGAGGCCATAAATCATAATTAATACTCACCAAACGATTATGGCCAAATTGCTTAACTAACCATGTCGGTAATATAGCCCACCCAGCACCTTGTTCTGCCATTTCTAATAATAGTAAATAATTAGGTGCAAACCAGTTCTTTTCACTATTAATAATCATTTGGCTACTACTGCTTAGCCGTAGTTGGCGTGTCATTGTTAAATGCTGATAAGTTATTTTTTTCTCTTTAGCTAATGGATGGCTATTTAATACATACAAACCTAGTTCACCTTGAATAGGTAAACGAGAAAAGGAAATATCCGCAGGATATTCTGTTCGGGATTCCATCATTCCAACATGAGCTTGCTGGTTTTGGATCATTTCGATAACGTCATTATTTTCTGCAATTAAAAATTCGAATTCAAGATGTGGAAATTGCCTATCTAATGTCGTTAAAATATGCTCAGCATGTGGAGGTTGATAAATATCTGAAAAAGCACAACTTAGTCTAGGTTCAATATCTGGCAGTAATTCAACTCGTAGCGCTTGAAGACGCTCGTCTGCCGATAAAATATCCTCAACTAAACTCAAAACTTTTCTACCCGCAAAAGTTAATGTTGATTCACGCCCCTGCCTATTAAACAGCACAAACCCTAAATCATCTTCAAAACCACTGATCGTTGAGCTGACGGTTGATTGGCTTTTATTCAATTTACGTGCTGCAGCAGAAAATGATTTTAAGGATGCTGCCTCCACAAAGGTACGCAACGTTTCTATAGAATAATTCATAAGGTATCGCTTTTTTCGATGGCTGCCATTTTGTATATATATAAAAAATAGCAAATAATTGCACCCGATTTTTACCCAAAAAATAATTTTCTATATCTTTGAGGTAGTTATGAGCAAGCATACAAAAACATTAACTGAACGAATTTTTCATGCAGTTTCATTTGAAGTCATTGCTATCGCAATAACTGCACCGGTCAGTGCGTGGCTTTTAGGACGCTCAATTTTCCAAATGGGAACAGTGGCGATTGTCTTATCAACACTAGCAATGCTATTAAACGTAGTTTATAACATGATCTTTGACCGTTATTGGCCTTTGTCTAAGGGGCCTCGCCCAGCCAAAGTGCGCGTTTTTCACGCCATTGGTTTTGAATTAAGCTTTGTTATCATGGGTGTACCCATGTTGGCGTTTTTACTCAAAATGTCATTCTTAGATGCATTCTTACTTGAAATCGGCTTTTTTGCCTTTTTCTTATTTTATACCTATGCATTTAACCTCGGATATGACAACTTACGTGACCGTTGGTTTGCGAATAAAGAGAACACAATACACGTATCAGAAACAGTGGTTAAACGCTCTTAATTTAAAATATTAATTAAATATTCTAACGCCGTGTAGCTTATTATCTACACGGCGTTATTTGTATTTCAAGACACCGATAAAGACGCCAAAATAATTCTCTTTTCTTTTGTGAATGTAAAATGATGAATGCGTTTTATGCACTCATCATTTGCATAGATATCAATTTTATCATTGAACACGATCACCTATATTTACGGCATCGCAATGATTATTTCTACGATAACTTTATAAAAATACAGCTTAGATAGTTTATCTATTCAATAACATACCTAAGATAGAGTGTGAAAATGGGCGTTAAAAATGCTTTGCCTTCATTTTTGAGAACTTATTTATATAAAGTTATCCATTATTTTGTCCAAAATATAGGCAATGTTATTTAAAGGTATTCCGATGAACAAATTATTTATTTCCTCTGCATTTTTATTGGTATTTAGTCTAAGTGCTCAAGCAGACGTAACTGCCCATAAAAATGCCATTATTTCTCTCAATTTTATTGAAAATAATACCGCTTATGCAAACCAAGCGGCTATTGCTAACCATGCAAAAGCCGCTAATTTATCTCCTAATGGTATTCAAGGTGTTACGAAATCTTTTGCACAAATGAATTTGCATGAAAAAGCAGTTACTGCATTAAGTTTCAATGAAAATAGTATGTCCGCAGCAAATCAAGCAGCGATTAATTCACATATAAAAGCGGGTAATTTATCAACAAATAAAATTAATGGTATCAGTAAAAGCTTTTTAGCGATGGATGACCATGAAAAAGCCGCTGTCGCCTTGAGTTTTACCGAAAACAACCAATCCCCTTCAATCAAATACTCAGTACAACAACACTTAAGTAGGAGCCAGACAAAGTCGTAAAAAAGAGAATAGTATTTAGCTGATTTATCACATAGTTAGCCTCATTAAGGCTTGGTTACTCACCAAGCCTTTTTATTTGAAATAATATTCCTTAAAAATCAAAGGATTAATATGTAATGAAATACGCCCATCAAAGTTGATAATAACTATCATTTGCAATTGATAATTATTAACATATAATTCGAGTCATTATTTTATCTTATGAGTTACAGTTCAAACATAACTACTTAATACCTGTATGGTTTGCCCTCTTTAGGTTCAGTGAGAAAAAATATTGAGGTTTTATGATGAGTCGAAAATTAGTGACTTTTATTCTATCAATAACATTACATGTTCTTGTTATTGGGTATTTAACCTATGTTACGGCTCAATCATTATCCTTAAAAAACCAAGCACAACAGGATGCGCCTATTATCTCGATCGCATTAACTCAAGCTGTCAACGTTGCAGAACCTGAAGAGATCCCCCAACCTACAGACCCCCTTCGTGAGGTAAAAATAGATCCCAGCCCAATAGCGGAACACGCTGCTATTGTTGTACCTAAAAAACCAAAAAAGGTGATAAAAACACAGAAAGAGCCTATAAAACCTAGAGAACTGACTAAAAGAAATGAAAATACTCATAAACAAGCTGATTCAGAGGTTAAAAATGATTTACCGATCGCACAACAACAAAAAGCAGGTGACCTTGTTTCGTCTCAATCAGCAGGAATAAAAGGCCCCAAAAACCAATATGCAACGAGTGATACTAATAGCCAATTAATTAATGCTTACCGTGAAAAACTACGCCAAGAAGTTGAGAGAAATAAACAATACCCTCGCCGCGCAAAAAAAATGAAAAACCGTGGTATCGCAACAATTCAATTTCAATTAAGCCAAACCGGAGAAATTAGCTTAATTCGCTTAGCAAGTAGTTCAGGAAGTGATTTATTGGACCAGGCTGCTTTACTTGCAGTACAAAAAAGTCGTTCTGTCGGTAAACCACCAGCAGGTTTTGCTCAATCGATAACACTCAATATTGAATTTAATTAACCACTTTTGAAAATAAAAACTATTCTCACTAAAAAGTTACACCTTAATAGGATATTAGATGAGCAATTTATAGATAATTATTCTGCATTTACTTTTCAATCCTTTTAATAATATTAAAGTTCATTATTTTTTCAGAATAACAAATGATCCGAGAGAAATTTATTATTATTTTCTGACAATACTGCCAAAGATATTTCCCCCATTTCCCGAAAACGCCTTACCAAGAGAAATATTTTCTATATTAAACCCAATATTAACATTTCCAAATTTTTAACCTCTAATAAGAAAATAGAGAAAACCTTTTTATTCATGATGTTAGAGTGATATCAATTATCATTAATATTTATTTATTATGAAATAGTTACCAGTTTTACAAATATAACTTCGTTGATATGGCGCAAAAAAAACTAAATATGTCAGAGTAACATAGCCCTTGAATAACACTATATTTAATATGGTCATAAAGGCTAATATCAATGAATACAAAAAATAAATTATTAAATAGCCCTATCACAAGGCGCAATGTCGTGAAATCTGGCACTGCCAGCGGTTTATTTGCTGCAGTCGGTGGTTTATCACTTCCTTTTAATGCAAAAGCAATCGATAACACTCAAAACTCAACATCCCCTGAAGAAAAAGCCGTTTGGAGTTCATGTACCGTCAACTGTGGTAGCCGTTGCCTATTACGCCTTCATGTTCGTGACGATGAGGTATATTGGGTTGAGTCTGATACCACTGGGAAAGATGAGTATGGTAATCATCAAGTAAGAGCTTGCCTACGTGGCCGTTCAATCCGCAGGAGAATGAACCACCCGGATAGATTGAAATACCCAATGAAACGCGTAGGAAAACGTGGAGAAGGCAAATTTGTCCGAATTTCATGGGAAGAAGCCCTAGATACTGTCGGCAATAGCTTACGCAATACAATAAAAAATTATGGTAATGAAGCCGTTCATGTTTTGTATGGAACGGGTGTTGACGGCGGTAATATCACCAACTCAAATGTTCCCTACCGCTTAATGAATTCATGTGGTGGTTTCCTGAGCCGCTATGGCAGTTATAGTACCGCGCAAATTCGTGCGGGTATGAATTATCTGTATGGTTCTCAAGAAGCCAATAGCCCTGATGATATCGCAAATACAAAATTAGTTGTGATGTTTGGAAATAACCCCGCGGAAACTCGTATGAGTGGTGGAGGTGTGACTTATTATGTCGAACAAGCACGTGAACGTTCCAATGCGCGCATGATAGTTATTGACCCTCGTTATAATGACACTGCTTCTGGTAGAGAAGATGAATGGTTACCTATTCGCCCTGGTACTGATGGTGCACTCGCTGCTGCATTAGCTTACGTGATTATTACTGAGGATATGGTCGACCAAGAGTTTGTTGATAAATACTGTATCGGCTATGACGAAAAAACCTTACCGGCTTCTGCTCCTCAAAATGGTCACTATAAAGCCTATATTTTAGGCCAAGGTACTGATGGTGTGGCTAAAACACCACAGTGGGCCGCTAAAATTACAGGTATTCCAGCAGATAAAATCATAAAGTTAGCCCGTGAAATAGGCCAAGCAAAACCCGCTTATATTGTTCAAGGCTGGGGTCCTCAACGTCATTCAAATGGTGAGCAAACCGTTCGAGCAATTGCCATGTTAGCCATTATTACGGGGAATGTTGGCATCAGTGGTGGAAATTCAGGCTGTCGTGAAGACACTTATGATTCCGGTGTTGAATGGTTTCCAATGCTCGATAACCCAGTCAAAACTCAAATTTCTGTTTTCACATGGACAGATGCTATCGAACGCGGTACAGAAATGACTGCTATTCATGATGGTATAAAAGGGAAAGATAAATTAGATGTTCCCATTAAATTTTTATGGTGCTATGCCAGTAACACATTGATAAATCAACACAGTGATATCGCTCGCACTCATGAAATTTTACAAGATGACAGCAAATGTGAAATGATTGTTGGTATCGACCACTTCATGACAGCATCTGCAAAATATTGCGATATTTTACTACCTGATTTAATGCCTACCGAACAAGAAGATCTCATTCCTAGTGAGTCCGCAGGAAACATGTCATACATGATCTTAGGCCAACCAGCCACTAGCGCTAAATTTGAGCGTAAGCCCATCTATGAAATTTTGTCTGAAATTGCTAAACGCTTAGGCCCTGATGTCGAACAAAAATTCACTGAAGGCCGCACCCAACACGAATGGGTTAAATATTTATGTGAAAAAAGCCGTGAACGCTTCCCTGACATGCCAACTTATGAAGAAATGAAAACCGTGGGTATTTTCAAACACAAATGCCCAGATGAGCATGTCATTGGATTTAAAGCCTTTCGAGAGGATCCTCAAGCCAATCCATTGAAGACACCTTCCGGGAAAATAGAAGTTTACTCTGAAAGCCTAGCTGAAATAGCGAAAACATGGCAATTAGCACCTGATGATGTGATTGACCCGTTACCAATTTACACCGAAGGCTTTGAAAGCCATATCGATAATCTTAATAAAAAATACCCATTACAAATGACAGGTTTTCATTATAAAGCCAGAACGCACTCCAGTTATGGCAACATTGATATCTTAAAACAAGCTTGTCGCCAAGAAATATGGATTAACCCAATAGATGCTAAAGCACGTGGTATTAAACAGGGTGATATGGTCAAAGTTTTCAATGACCGAGGTGAAGTTCATATTCCAGCAAAAGTGACACCAAGGATCATGCCAGGCGTGACTGCTATGGGCCAAGGGGCTTGGTTAGATGCCGATATGTTTGGCAAAAAAGTAGACCAAGGCGGGTGTATTAATGTCCTCACGACTCAACGCCCTTCACCGCTTGCTAAGGGGAACCCTCAGCATACTAACTTAGTTGAAATTGCTAAATTATAAGGAGCCCGGTATGTCACAACAATATGGTTTTTATATTGATACACAACGTTGCACGGGCTGCAAAACGTGCGAACTCGCCTGTAAAGATTTTAAAAACTTATCCTCTGATGTTCATTTTCGTCGTATTTATGAATATGCAGGCGGTGACTGGACTGAGCAAGATGGTGCATGGCATCAAAATGTATTTTCTTATTATGTTTCCATTTCATGCAACCATTGTGAAGACCCTGCTTGCGTTAAAGTTTGCCCAAGTGGCGCGATGCATAAACGTGAAGATGGCTTTGTCGTTGTCGATGAAAGTGTTTGTATTGGTTGTCGTTATTGCCATATGGCATGCCCTTATAGTGCACCTCAGTTTGATGCCGTTAAAGGGCATATGACGAAGTGTGATGGCTGCTATGAACGTGTAGCTGAAGGTAAAAAACCCATTTGTGTTGAGTCTTGTCCACTACGTGCATTAGATTTCGGGCCTATTGAAGAATTACGTACAAAATACGGTACTATCAATGAGATAGCTCCTCTACCAGCAGCACACTATACCAAACCCAATATTGTGTTAAATCTCAATGCAAATTGCCGTCCTGTTGGCGACACCACAGGTTATTTAGCAAATCCGGAGGAAGTTTAAAATGGGCGCAGGTTTACATGAATATCCGTTAATCTTCTTCACCGTTATAGGTCAAAGTGTTGCTGGCGCATTTATACTTATGGCTCTGGTATTATTAATGAAACCCATAAAAGAACAGCATCATAGAATTGTCATGAGCATGTTCGGTTTATGGGCATTAATGGGAATTGGCTTTTTACTGTCCATGTTGCATATGGGATCACCGATGCGCGCCTTCAATTCAATGATACGTGTTGGTCATTCAGCGCTCAGTAACGAAATAGTCAGTGGCTCAATATTCTTTGTCTTAGGTGGGCTGTATTGGTTACTGTCATTACTGAAGAAGATGCCCAAGTCTATTGGTACTATTTGGTTAATTGTCACAATTATTTGTGCGGCAATATTTATTTATGCCATATCTCGCGTATACCAAATTGATACCGTCCCAACTTGGTTTAATCATTATGGTAGTTTGCAGTTTATCTTAACCAGTTTTATTGCGGGGCCTGTACTTGCTGCATTTTTATTGCGCATAGCAAGCTATGATATCAATAACGTCCGCTTTTTTACATTAATCAGTATTGTTGCGGTGATTGCGAGTAGTATTTTGGTAACGGCACAAGGGTTTGAATTAGGCTCTATCCAAAGTTCAGTACAAAAAGCCTCAGAGCTTGTTCCTGATTATGCCTCGCTAATGGGATGGCGTACTGTTTGCTTAACATTGGGGCTAGCTTTCTGGATTTACCCGCATGTTAAAATGAAGAACCCTTCAATTATTGGGCTATTAGTCGCCGTCTTATTAGTAATTCTTGGTGAATTGATTGGTAGAGGCATATTCTACGGGCTGCATATGACTGTGGGTATGGCGGTTGTAGGCTAATTACTAATCCCTTGTTTTTGCGATGATAAGAAGGACAATTACCTTCTTATCATCGACAACAATCTCATGTTTCGCTACGATCACACCAACGCATCATCATCAACATAGCAAGTGGACAAATATGGAACAAAAATTATTGGCAGATTTTTCGCTTTGCGCGCAAACTTTGGGAGCATTATTTTATTATGATCCTTCTGATGCACGCGTAAATACGTTAATTGATTTATTTACAACGAGCGAATGGTTAGCTGAGTGGCCATTTACTCAGGATTATGATTGCCAATCTATTGATAAACTCTTTCAAGATAGTCTTTCTGAAACAGAAACATTACAAGAAGCCTACCAGCGCTTATTTATTGGCCCTTATGCATTACCTGCACCACCTTGGGGTTCCGTTTATCTTGATAAAGAAAATGTTATTTTTGGTATTTCGACACTTGAATTAAGAGCATGGCTTCGTAATAACCAAATTAATATTGAATTAAATCAAAAAGAACCTGAAGATCATGTAGGGCTATTATTTCTTCTCACCGCTTGGGTGATTGAAAATAAACCAGAATTATTACGTGAATTTCTAGAAATACATTTTTTACCTTGGGTATATCGCTATTTAGAAAAAATGCAATTGCAAAGTGGGAATGCATTTTATGTAGCCAGCGCGCTGCTCGCGACTGAAACTTTAAAACATATCCAACAAGCTGTTCAATTAAATCCTGTCAATAAAGAAATCTGTCTTTAATTTTACCTTACTCAAATAAGTATTTTGCGAAGTATAACGCCCTCTAAATAATCTGACTATTTAGAGGGCTTAAAATATTATGGGGGTTTTTTAGGTGTATGGCAGGTATCACTCAGAAGTAAAATGCATCACTAATGGCCTAATTACTGAATCTGCGATAAAGCAGAATCGACATCAGCGAGTAAATCATCTATATCTTCACAGCCCAATGAGAACCGTAATAACCCATCTGTTACGCCTTGCAATAATCTCTCCTCATCAGGAATACAAGCATGGGACATCATTCTGGGGTAGGAAATAATTGACTCAATTCCCCCTAAGCTGACCGCAACAAGTGGAATACGAACCGTATCTAAAAATCGTTTTACGTTTTCATAACTCCCTAAATCAAAGGAAACCACCATTCCGCCATTTTTAGACTGCTGCATATGAGTCATATGATTTGGGTGTGAAGCTAACCCCGGATAAAAAACGTGTTGTACTTTTAGGTGCTCATTCAGATATTCTGCAAGCTTTTGTGCATTTTCACTGGCTCGTTCAACTCGCATTGCCATTGATTTTAAACCACGCATCGTCAGCCAGCTGTCAAATGGTGCAGCAATACTACCAATAGCAACTGCTGACTTATGTAACCACCTAGCGTATTCAGCGTTATTCGTTGCTACCGTCCCCAAGATCACATCACTGTGGCCATTAATAAATTTAGTCGCGCTATTAATAGAAAAATCAATTCCAAGAGAGATAACATCTGATAACAATGGCGTCATAAAGGTATTATCACAGATGGTGATCATATTATGCTGTTTCGCTATCCCAATAACAGTTTTTAAGTCAGTCACTTGTAATGTTGGATTAGATGGCGTTTCAATATAAAACGCTTTGGTGTTTTCCGTTATGGCTTGCTGATAATTCATTGGATTGGTCGCATCAACAAAGGTCACTGAAATGCCATAACGAGGCAGAAACTCAGTCATTAATTGAAAAGAACCACCGTAAATATTTTTGCAGGCAACGATATGGTCGCCCTGACTAAAATTAAGCAATACGGCACTTATTGCTGCCATTCCTGAAGAAAAAACCTCAGCAAATTTTGCATTTTCAATTGCGCAAATAGCCTCACTTAATGCATCTCTCGTTGGATTGGAAAAACGCGAATAAATATGGTCGTAACTTTCCTCAATATTGGCTTGTGAAAAAGTCGATGATTGATATAACGGGATAGAGGAACTTCCGGTATATTTATCCGTCATGGGGTAACCATGAATAACCTTAGTATTAATTTTCATAAATAAATCGCATTATCAAAAGTGTATTTAATCATTGCTACATTGATTTCAGAATAAGCAAAAATAGCGAGTGCACCACTCGTATAAATATCACGACCTAAGTATTCTGAAAGATTATTTAATTTTGCTAACGGTGTTAGCCCTTGAAGTAAATCTATTTTATTTATGGCGACTGATCGTTGTCTAATATTCGTTGAATTATTCACCTTATTAGTATGTAAAACCTAAATAGAGGTAAACCATCAGCGCAAATGCAGCTGTCACAGTGGCATAAGGCATTTGGGTACGAATGTGCTCAATATGGTCACAATCTGTTGCCATAGACGCCACAATTGCATCACTGGAAATGGGTGATGTCATGTCTCCGTATATTGAACCTGCAATGGCTGCACCAATCATATATTCAACAGGCATTCCAACTGAAAGCCCTAACTGCACACCGATTGGGATCATAATGGCAAATGTTCCCCACGATGTTCCCGTTGCTAATGACATCACCGCACTGATTAAAAAGATAAAACCAATTGAGAAAGCAGGCGAAATAACACCCGAGGTGACTTCTGCGATATAAGCACCGGTATTTAAATCGGAAGAAACGGTTCCCATTAAAAAAGCGAGGATCATCACTGAGCTAATTTTTACCATGCTGGCATAGCCGATATATAATTCTTTAAAGAAAGTCTCAATATTGAGTACTCGACGCGCTAAGAACCATACAAAAGAGACTAAAGTTCCAAACATGACTCCCCAATATACCGATGTTGAACCACTACCTTTACTAAAATCCCCATTACCTGTGATATAAAGTGCAACAGGTACCATTAAGACCGTTGATAAAATTGGGATAAAGAAGTTAAGAGAGGTATGACAATTAGGGTGCTCAATAATATCTTCATCATCCTGCTCAGTTTCTTCCGCGGATAACAGCGTTAAAGCCTGCTGCTCTGCACGTAAATCTGCTTTTTTCATTGGCCCCCAAGACACATTGGAGAAAATATAAAATAGCACTGAAGCGAGAGAAAACCACGCCATGATATTAAATACCATGGAGCCGGCTAAAATTTCAAAAGGTTCTCCAGTAATAAGGCCTTTAGATATTTGTACGCCAATAACGCCCATCATTGCCGCTCCCCAACCATTGATCATGGCTGATGAACACACTGATACACAGGAAGTCTGCACAATGTAGGACATTTTTTCTGGCGAAACACCGTATTTTTTCGCTAATGTTTTTGTTGATGCTCCAGCAATTAATTGGTTAATAGAGGTTTCAATAAAAATTAATGATGTAATAATCATCGCCATTAATTGAACAGCTTTTTTATTTTTAATTAACTTTGTTTTATTCGTTAATAATTTAACTAATGATCGCACACCACCAGTAACAACGACTAGCCGCATAATACCGCCAATCATGACCATAAATAGAATTGTTTTAGTATTTCCCGGGGATGCAAATGTATTGATAATACCATCGAGCGTTCCATTTATACCCAATAATATATTGTGATCATATATAACGGTAAAACCAACTAATATCCCCAGTAATAATGACAATATAACTTGTCGTGTAAAAATGGCTAAAAGTATCGTCACCATTGGCGTGACAATGGTCCAAATTCCATAATCATTCATTAGATGCTCTCTTATTATATTTTATTTTGATTTTAATAAATTAAGATAATGCGTTTTCTAAATCATTTAATAAGTCTGTGATATCTTCAATGCCTACAGATAAACGTAACGTAGTATCATAGACATGGATACTTTCTCTTTCTTCTTTTGTCATCGACCCATGTGACATGGTTGCCGAATGGTTTACCATGCTCTCAACACCACCTAGCGATTCCGCTAAAACAAAATATTTAACTTTAGATAAAAATATTTTGGTGTCTTCAATATCCCCTTTCAAATTAATCGTCACAACCGCTCCACCTGTACGCATTTGTTTTTTGCATAATTCATGTTGTGGATGTGAAGCTAACCCCGGGTAATAAACCTGCTCCACCTTCGGGTGAGTTGATAAATATTTCGCGACTTGTGCTGCATTGCTACATTGTGCCGCCATACGTAAAGCCAATGTTTTTAATCCACGTAAAGCAAGGTAGGCGTCAAAAGGAGAGGCAATTGCTCCAAGGGTCGTTTTTAGAAAATCGAGGCGGCTGGCTAAGTCTTCTCTTTGGGTGATCACCGCACCACCAATTAAATCGGAATGGCCACCAATATATTTACTTGCCGATAACATCACTAAATCGGCTCCTAATTCTAATGGTTTTTGGTTCCAAGCTGTTGCAAATGTATTATCAACACAAGTTAAAATATTATGCTCTTTGGCAAGTGAACAAATGACATTGATATCAACTAATTCTAATAATGGATTAGTTGGGCTTTCAATCCAAATTAAGCGTGTGTTATCTTTTATTTTTGTTTTAACTTCATCAAGATTATTCAAATCAACATAGTCTATTTGGTGACCGCTATTAATGGTTGAAACTCGTTCAAATAACCGAAATGTTCCACCATAAACACCTTTCATCGCAATAATATGTGAATCTTTTGGTAATAAATTTAATACTAAACTTGAAGCAGCCACACCGGAAGCCGTTGCTGTTGCATAGCTTCCACCTTCGATTTCAGCTAATAAGGTTTCATATGCATAACGCGTTGGGTTGCTGCAACGTGAATAACAATATTCGCCATGCTCGGTTAAACTTTGTTGAACAAATGTACTGGCCGTTGTAATAGCAGGAAAAATAGCATGATTAACAGTATCTTGCTGCTTCCCACCATGAATTAAAACTGTAGCAATATTCTTAGTCATAATCTAAAACCCAATATAGTAAAATAAAAACGATATCTTTATATTTGTTGCCAAAAGAAATATGCCACAGGGAAATAGAAAATTTTTTCTAAAAACTGATGCCTTTTTCCAAATTAAGAGAAAACTTTTCTATTTGGATGTTAATATTCTTTAAATTCATAACGTTAGTTAATTACCAGCAAATGAGCTAGCCGTCACAATATTATTATTTTGTTTATCCTTCACAATCAACCATATCGCAATAATCATATAACCCATTAAAATAAAACAATAAATGTTTTGTTTTGGTTAAATGTATCATCACGTAATGTAATTGATTGGTGGCAAAAACCGAGTTTATTTAACATTAATATCTGTAATTACTCTTAATTTCCATCGAGTAATACTATTAAAGAAGAATATGAGAGAAATTTATTCTCCCCCTCTCATTTCAGACATTTAACCCATATCGATGATTGTAGGGTTTAACGTTAATCTTGAATTAAAAACAGACAGAGTAAGGTAGGAATAGTATTATTAGCGCCATTATGTCTTTTATTCTATTTGAGATTGTATTGTGACTTCATTTGCTGACCTAAACGCGCTTTCTGCGGAACAACTCGCTAACTTGCAAGAGTTAGGCTACCTAAACATGACGCATATCCAAGCGGCCGCTCTTCCCCCTATCCTTGCCGGAAAAGACGTTCGAGCACAAGCCAAAACTGGCAGCGGCAAAACGGCTGCTTTTGGTCTGGGTTTATTACAACATATTGACGCTAAATTATTTAAAACTCAGTCATTAGTTTTATGTCCAACTCGCGAACTGGCAGACCAAGTCGCTAATGAATTACGTCGTTTAGCTCGCGCGATCCCTAATATCAAAATTTTAACGCTCTGTGGTGGTGTGCCATTTAGTGTACAACGCGACTCCCTTGCCCATGCTGCTCATATTATTGTTGCCACCCCGGGACGTTTACTTGATCATTTAAATCGTGAAACAGTACAACTTGATGCATTGCAAACATTAGTTTTAGACGAAGCAGACAGAATGCTCGATATGGGCTTTATGCCAGATATTGAGTCCATCATTGACTACGCACCAATTAATAGACAAACACTATTATTTTCAGCTACTTGGCCAGATGAAATTGCACGAATTAGTCAGCAAATTCAGAATGACCCTCAAACAATTGAAATCAATAGTGTTGATGAACTTCCTGCCGTTGAACAACAATTTTATGAAGTCGCTCGTCACGAAAAAATTGAATTATTACAAAAACTCTTGAGCCGTGAACAGCCAGCTTCTTGTGTCGTTTTTTGTAATACGAAGAAAGATTGCCAAGCCGTTTATGATGCCTTAACCGCAAGCAAGCAAAGTGTCTTAGTGCTTCATGGTGACATGGAACAGCGTGAACGCGACCAAACTCTTGTGCGTTTCGCTAACGGAAGTAGCCGTGTATTAGTGGCTACGGATGTTGCCTCCCGAGGGTTAGATATTAAAGCCCTCGAAATGGTGATTAACTATGAATTATCATGGGATCCTGAAGTGCATGTTCATCGCATCGGCCGAACTGCACGTGCTGGAGAAAGCGGTTTAGCGGTGAGTTTGTGTGCACCAGAAGAAGCCCAGCGAGCCAATGCTCTAGAAGAAATGTTAAATATGAAGCTTAATTGGCAAGCCGAGCCTACAGGTATACGTATCGCTCCGTTAGAAGCGACGATGATGACCTTATGCCTTGATGGTGGTAAAAAAGCCAAAATACGCCCCGGTGATATTCTCGGTGCCTTGACCGGCGAAGTTGGCCTCAATGGTGCCGATATTGGCAAGATTGTGATCCACCCTACCCATGCCTATGTCGCACTCAAACGTGAAGTTGCGGTACAAGCGTGGAAACATTTACAGCAAGGGAAAATCAAAGGGAAATCCGTTAAAGCTAGGCTACTAAAATAACCAATGTTTTCTGTGTTTCCTTCCAATATAAAAAGGAAGGAAACACATTAGTCATTCTATAATGCCACGTTGTTTTCTTGCGGTAATGCCGATTTCGGTAAACCAAATATTTTGTCGAAAGCCCAATTAAAAAAGAAAGTATAGATTGGGATAAAAATAATTAGGGCAAAATCAAGTATTAATGCTTGTAAAAGACTAATTGACAACCACCATGCAATTAAAGGAATTAAAAAAACCACCAACGTTAATTGAAATAATATGGCGTGTACAAACCGGCGCCTAAAAGTTCTAATGCGTGATTTTTGCTTTGATTCCCAATATTCAAACGCAGTATTAAAAATAAAGTTCCAGCTAACCGCAATCGTTGTTATGACTAAAGCTAATGGACCTGTTGTTTCCGCAGAATTACCAGAAAGAAAAGCTAATGCTAAAGCTGAAATTAACCAACCAATAACCTCATAAGCCGTTACAAAAACAATTTTACGTTTAATCCCCTGCATTTTTCCACCCCCAAAAATATCATTATCAATAAGGTGGTAAAATAAATATAATTCAATGATAATAAAAGTCAGCTTCTATCAGTTTTATTGAAAGGTCAACAATGCCATTTAATAGTGATAACTTAACAGTTTTTCTTACTGTATTAGATAAAGGCTCATTTTCTGCAGCGGCAAGGGCCTTAAAACGCGTACCTTCAGCGGTTAGCATGGCAGTAGCGAATCTAGAGGCTGAACTTGGATTTGAATTATTTGATAGACATACGCGGGAACCTAAACCCACAGAAAAAGCGCTTTCATTAGCGCCCTACGCACGACATATTATTGCCAATTTATCTCAACTCAATACTTTTTCTCTGGAATTATCTCAAGGTGTTGAAAGCACACTGACCATTGGTATTGCGGCTGGTATTAATGCCAATTTACTCTTTGATGCTCTACATATTTTAAGCCAACGTTACCCTTTACTGCATATTGAACTGATTACCGCCCCTCAAGATGATCTTTTACCGTTATTACATGAACAACAAATTCATCTCGCAATTGTCTTTGGTGGTTTAAATGTTAATTCCCAAGAGCAGTTTCATTATATTGGCGAAGAATCAATTATTGCTACCATTTCTGCTAAACATCCCTCTCTACAAAATAAAACTTCACTTTATATCGAAGATCTTGTTGAAAGTCGGCAAATAATTATTGCGAGTCGTCAGCGTGAACTGAGTGATATCCGCATTCTAGTTTCCAGTAATTATTGGAAAGCAGACAGTTTCTCTTTGGCTCTCGGTTTAGTCGAGAATGGTATGGGATGGGGAAATTTTCCTTTATCACTGATTAAAGATAAATTAAACGATGGCTCACTAAAACCCCTTGAGTTTAAAAATACCCCAAATGGCTTTAAGTTGCCTATTCATGCAGTATGTTTGAAAGGGCATGTGCTTAAACGTGGTGCACAAGAATGCATTGAATTACTAAAAAAAGTGACGCTACCCTCAACCCATTCTTAAATCGCCGCCATACTACTGATTCGGAGATAACCGTGCTTAATCAAACTATCAAACATATCCATAATATCCGTTTACCTGAGTGTGATGGGCTGTGGCGTATTGATATCGATAATCAGAAAATCCAAGCTATTCTTCCACAAATTAAAGGCGAAGTATTGCCAGACAGCGTAGACGGTGAAGGTGGTTTAGTAACCGCTCCCTTCGTTGAGCCACATATTCACTTAGATACCACTCAAACCGCTGGGCAACCCAATTGGAACCAGTCTGGAACGCTCTTTGAAGGTATCGAACGTTGGGCTGAGCGCAAAGCGATGCTCACCCACGATGACGTTAAAAGCCGAGCGTGGCAAACCCTTAAATGGCAAATAGCCAATGGTATTCAACATGTTCGCACCCATGTGGATGTGTCAGACCCGACATTAACTGCACTGAAAGCGATGTTAGAGGTAAAACAAGAAATCGCACCTTGGGTTGATGTGCAAATTGTTGCTTTCCCTCAAGAAGGTATCCTGTCTTATCCAAATGGCGAAGCCCTGTTAGAAGAAGCATTACGCCTCGGTGCCGACGTCGTCGGTGCTATTCCACATTTTGAGTTTACCCGTGAGTATGGCGTAGAATCTCTCCATAAAACATTCGCTTTAGCGCAGAAGTATGACCGTTTGATTGATGTCCACTGTGATGAAATCGATGATGAGCAATCCCGTTTCGTTGAAACGGTCGCAGCGTTAGCGCATGCACAAGGCATGGGCTCTCGCGTCACAGCAAGCCATACCACCGCAATGCATTCATACAATGGTGCTTATACATCTCGTTTATTTCGCCTGCTAAAAATGTCTGGGATTAACTTTGTGGCTAATCCGTTAGTGAACATTCACTTACAAGGCCGTTTTGATACTTACCCTAAACGTCGAGGTATCACCCGTGTTAAAGAGATGCTAGCCGCGGAGATTAACGTCTGTTTCGGTCACGACGATGTATTTGACCCATGGTACCCACTAGGTACTGCCAACATGCTGCAAGTCTTGCATATGGGATTACATGTTTGCCAATTAATGGGTTACCAGCAAATCAATGACGGATTAAAGCTGATCAGTGAATACAGCGCACGTACGTTGAACTTGCAAGATTATGGTGTGAGTGAAGGAAAACGCGCTAGTTTATTGATTTTACCAGCAGAAAATGGCTTCGATGCCGTGCGCCGTCAAGTCCCCGTGCGTTACTCTATTCGAGATGGTCAGGTGATCGCCAATACCCAACCTGCGGTAACCCAAATTCATTTAGAACAAACGGAAACAATCCGTTATGGATATACTCCAAAAATCTAACCATTAATTTTTTATTCCAAAATGGCTCCCTATAATCATCGGTGAGCCATTTATCTTGTAGCTCATCATTAAATTTAAATATGATCAGCCCGAAAACTAATCTTAATCGGACAAAAAGCAACTAATAGCGTATTTTTCACACAAAAGTCATTCCTATATACTAGACTTAATCCAATACTTATTGCAGAGCTTAAAAAGCTTTGGAGTGCAAATAAACGTCTTATAAGAACTCCTTTTTTGGTTATAAGTGCCATTTCTACGTATTAAGTGCATTTTCTATTGAAATTCAATGTGAACGTTTTATATTTTTTAGAGAGTTATCTGAAACTGGATTTGAGCTTTATTTATAGCAACAATAACGCTAATACACTGACTGTCATGCAGTGGTGGTCAATATTCCTGTTTTGCTGTACCGCGAATACGTCACAAATAAAGTTCTCTGAATCCCACTTTGAAAAAAATTGGAGATCAGATGAGTACTGAACACATCGTTAACCAAAAAAACACTATCGACCCTTGGCAACGCATTGCTGCCGAGCTATTAAGTGAAGCTGGCATTAAAATTAATGGTTCCCGCCCTTTTGATATTCAAGTTCACAACCCCCTATTCTTTAAACGCGTGCTACAACAAGGTTCAATAGGATTAGGTGAAAGCTATATGGATGGTTGGTGGGATTGCGAGCGCTTAGATATATTTTTCCAATATGTATTACGCCATAGACTCGATAAAAAAATACCTCATAACTTCAGTGATACATTAAAAATTGCTGTTGCACGTGTTCGTAATCTACAAACCTTAAAACGCGCTCGTATTGTTGGAGAAGAACATTATGACCTCGGGAATGACTTATTTTCCTTGATGCTCGACCCTTATATGCAATATTCCTGTGGCTACTGGAAAGGCATAGAAACGGTTCCTGAAAACCTTCATCTCGCACAAGAACAAAAATTAAATTTAATTTGCGAAAAACTGCAATTAAAACCGGGGATGCGATTACTTGATATTGGCTGTGGCTGGGGGGGACTTGCCGCCTATGCGGCAAAAAACTTTGGCGTTTCTGTCACCGGTGTCACTATCTCCGCGGAGCAACAAAAATATGCTCAAGCGCGCTGTGCAGGCTTAGATGTCAATATTAAATTAGAAGATTATCGAGGTCTCAATGACCAATTTGACCGTATTGTCTCTGTCGGCATGTTTGAGCATGTCGGCCCGAAAAACTATGCGGCTTACTTTGATGTTATTCAGCGCAATTTAAAAACTCATGGCCTGTTTTTACTTCACACCATTGGCTCTAACCAAAGTAAAGTGAATGTCGACCCGTGGATCAATAAGTATATTTTTCCAAACGGCTGCCTACCTTCTGTGCAAAATATTGGTGAAACCAGTGAAGGTAAATTAGTGATGGAGGATTGGCATAATTTTGGTGCTGATTATGACCATACACTCATGGCATGGTACTCCCGTTTCCAAGCCGCTTGGCCTGAACTCGAATTTAATTATACACCTCGTTTCAAACGCATGTTTTCCTATTATCTAAATGCTTGTGCAGGTGCATTTAGAGCTAGAGACATTCAGTTATGGCAAATACTTTGGAGCCCACAAGGTGTGAATGGAGGCCTACGGGTTGCTCGCTAAGCTTCTGTCTTGAACATATACCTTCGTTAATCTTACGGGCTAGTTAAAGAATCAATGTGTTTCATTCAACCATTGCTCAATAGCCTGTAAGCCTTGCTGCACATTATCTTTCAATTGAGTATCCGCCATTGGCTGCTGCTCTAATAACTCACAAGTTTTTACTGCACTTTGCATTCCTAAACTGGCACAACTGCTTTTTAACTGGTGAGCAAGGCGCTTGACTTGTTCTGTGTTATTTTCTGCTCGTGCAATGTCAATTTGGTCAATCAAAGGCAAGGAATGCTGTTTAAAAATACTCACCCATTCGCGAATTTTCGGAAGCCCCATTAGTTCGGCATCACTAATAAGCTGTTGTAAATCTATAAATTTCTCCTGAATACTAGGAGCAGGCAATGTATATTCACCGCCTGAAATATATTTAACGATTAACTTGTTTAACGTATCTCTTGGTACCGGTTTTTGAATAATTCCACGAAAAACTTGGCTGGTCCGTTGGCGTAAAGTTTCATCAATCACATGAGCACTAAAACCAATCAAAATCAATTGGGGATAGGTTTTCGCTAATTGTTTAGCTAAGGTGATACCATCGATATCAGGTAAACCGAAATCCACCAATGCCGCGGTAAATTGTTGCCCAGTTTGTAGGGCTGCTAGCGCCTCAGCTGCAGACCCAACAATAGTGACCTGTGCCCCGCTGCGGGTTAACATTTCCCCACTAATTTTCTGAGTCAATGGGTTGTCTTCTATGAGTAATAAATGCACGCCCAACATGTCTAATGGCAGATCAGACGATTTACTTACGGGATGCGAGGCGATACATAGCGGCAGTGTTAAACGAAAACAGCTCCCGCTCCCTAATTGGCTACTAACCGTTAATTCACCGCCCATCGCTTGCGCTAAACTTGCACTAATTGTCAGTCCAAGCCCCGTTCCACCCCGCTGGCTATCTACTTGCACAAATGGCTTAAAAATATCCGTAAATCGCGAGCTATCAATGCCGCACCCTGTGTCTTCCACTTCAATAAACCAATATTTGCCATAACGGCAACTGCGTAACGTAATTTGCCCCTGTTGAGTAAAGCGCAATGCATTACTGAGTAAATTCGTGATAATTTGTCGGATCCGTAGCGGGTCCCCTTGTAAAGCAATCGGCAAATCATCCGCAATATCTGCAACTAACTGAATAGCAGGGTTTTTATTACTCGCATTCATTAAATACAAAGTACTTTCTAATAACGGCTTGGGTTCGAAAGGCTCATCATTGATAGACACGTTATGTCCTCCGGCTTCAATTGCGGAGTAGTCCAAAATGTCATTTAAAATGGCTAATAAAGATTCACCTGAGTCAGTAATTGCATATAAATCATCATGATACTGATTAAGTGCTTTATTTTCTAATAACAGTTGCGCTGTCCCCAAAATCCCATAAAGAGGAGTACGGATTTCATGGCTCATTGCCGCCAAAAATGCCGATTTCGCCTGATTGGCTTGTTCCGCTTCAGAACGAGCTTTTCGGTGCTCAACGACCATCACACGCAGTTCTGCCGTCCTCGCTTTGACTTCATCTGCTAGCTGTTCACGCTGATTATTTAAGGCATGAACACTTTCACGAAATGCATCCATTAAACGGCCAATAGTATCAAGCTCTTTCACTCCTGCGGTTTCAGGAAATGCGGAGTCAATATCGCCCTCTAACAACCGTTGAAGTGCTTGAGTCTGCTGCGCCAACGGTTTTGTCACTAAGCGATAAACCACTCGCCAAAGGATCAAAACCAATGAGAGTAGAGAGACAATACTCAATGCTAACAACCAATTCTGCCCCCGCTCACTGGCTTGCTTTAGTTGCCCCAATGCGGTTTGGTTACGCAGCTCAATGATGTTAACTAATTGCGCTACTTCACTACTAAAACGTGCAAATTGGTCAATATTATTTTGTGATAAAATCTGTAAACGTGTTGTGATGTCGTTATCTTGCCGGTACAACGCAATTAACTCTGTATAGCGCTTCACGCTATTTAACGCGTTTTCTACTTGGCCTCGCACTGCGGGGTCTTCAATATATTTTTGCCGACGTTGTAAGATTTTAACTGCAGAATTCAACTGTTTTTCTAATTCAGCCATATTACGGTGGGGCTGGTTTGAACCTAAATTAAGTACCATTTGCTGTACACGCATCGCGCTTAATCGAAGTTCATTCATTTGGCTAGCATATTCAAGGTCAATATCAATTAGTTGATCAAGGGCTTGTTGGGCTTGTTCCCCTTGATTCCTTTCGATAAGGTCATAAATACTGACCTGAGTTGCTCCCGCTGAAGTGGCAGCATTGTTTGCCTGACCATGTGCCATTTGGGCGATATCACCTGCCGCTGCAATTATATGCTGCCTTAATTGTTGTTGCTCTGCGCGCAGTTTTAAACGCTGCCCGACTAACTCACCCTGTTGGCTTAATGATTGAGCAATTTCTTTTTCTTGCTGTTCAATATCTTGTGTATTAAAACCTTGTTCTCGTAATGTTTTCAGTATATTCGTGATTTTCAGGCTTTGTGCTGTTAACATCCGCCCTTGTGCTAACCAAATACTTTCACTATCCGCATTTGTGAGATTTTGTGCAGAAAATAATTCCCAAGCACTTGCTTCGCTCAGTTGCCTTGCCATATTCATGGTTGGGATCAGAGCCTCGGTATTGGCCTGTTCAACTTGGCTAACAAAACGTAAGTTGTACCACCCTACAAGGGTGCTGATAAAGGTCAATGCGGCCATCAGCGCAAAGCCCATCCACAATCGTCTAGTTAGTGATAAATTCACGGTTTGGTTAGCCTAAAAATTAAAATGATTGAGTTAGTAGTAAGAAAGCATTTAGGATAACGGTTTCTGGTTTGTGAGGCTATCATGCGTGTATTGATTTTACTCCTGTTCATATTTCACTCGTTGTTGAACCTAGCAATGGCACAGAATAGTTCACTCATTCAGTGGCGTGATAACCTACATTTTAATCACCAAACACATGATCCCGTAACCGCCACAAAAACCTGGAAGTTGTGCGCGCTTTACCCTAGTTTAAAAGATTCTTATTGGTTATCAATTAATTATGGCATGCAAAAAGCGGCAAAACACTATGACGTTGACTTAAACGTACTAGAAGCCGGTGGATATAACCAACTAGCAACCCAGCAAAAGCAAATTACGCAATGCCAACAATGGGGAGCAGATGCTATCTTACTGGGAAGTAGCACCACAACTTTTCCAAACCTTAGCCAACTCGTGGGAAATACGCCTGTCATAGAAGTCATCAATGCCACCCACGATAACACAGTAAAAACCCGTGTTGGTGTACCTTTGTTCCAAATGGGCTATCAGCCGGGGCGCTATTTAGTGCAATGGAGCCAAAGCAAGCCATTGAAAGTTTTACTCATGCCAGGGCCATTAAATGCCGGTGGCAGCCATGAAATGGAACAAGGATTCCGAGAAGCTATTGCAGGTAGCCAAGTACAAATTGTGGACGTCGCACAAGGGGATAACGACCTTGAGGTGCAACGCAATTTGTTGCATGAAATGTTAGAGCGTAACCCTGATATTAATGTTGTCGTTGGCACAGCGATTGCCGCTGAGGCCGCAATGGGTGAAGGCCGTAACTTAACGAAACCACTGAATATTGTTTCTTTTTACTTGTCTCATCAAGTCTACCGAGGCTTAAAAAGAGGCCGAATAATTATGGCCGCCAGCGACCAGATGGTTTGGCAAGGTGAGCTAGTGATTGAACAAGCCATCAAAGTACTACAAGAGCAGCCGGTTCCAAACAATATCAGCCCGCCGATTTTAGTGCTTACTCAACAAAATGCCGATAGTGAACACTTACGCAATTCATTATCCCCTGGAGGCTTTAGGCCCGTATATCAATATACATCGGCAGCTAAAAAATAGCCTTCACCGTGCTGAGTTACTAATAAATCAGCATTGATTTTATGGCGTAAACGACGAATAAGTACATCCACGGTGCGTAAATCAGGGTGATCGACTCGTCGGGCAGATAACATACGTAACAGACGTTCTCGGGTTAAAATCTCCCGCGGGTTAGTCACAAACGCCACAAGTATTTCATATTCAGCCCGTGTAAGTTTGATAACCTGATTTTCAAATTGGAGTGTATGCATTGAGACATTTAGGCAATAGCCCGCAAACTGATAGCAATTATCTTGAGAAACAACTTGGGTTTGCGAAGGCTTAGCAAGGTCAATGCGCCAAAGTAAATTTTTAACGCGAACGACTAACTCCCTCAATTCCAAAGGTTTAGTAACGTAATCATCTGCTCCCATTTCTAACCCCACAATACGGTCAATTTGGTCACAGCGGCCGGTGACTAAAATAATCCCCACCGTGAAACGCTCACGTATTGCTCTTGTTAACATTAACCCGTTTTCATCCGGTAAATTAATATCTAACAGAATCAAATCAACGGCCTGCTGATCCATAATTTCACGTAGACCCGCACCATTCCCCGTCACAGAAACACGATATCCTTCTTGCTCAAAATAAGCCTGTAAGCGAGCCTGAGTAACGGGTTCATCTTCAACAACCACAATATGATGTGATGTCATTGATACACTCTCTTCTGTTCATATCTGTTCATATTTGCTCATATCTTGCCGTAAGCTGTTCATTCTGGCTAGTACCGCTATTCATATTAACTCAATAAGATCGCCTGTATTAAACCATATAATTACAGGGGCTATTATGCGGAAACTCTGGAGAGCGTTGCGAAAACCAAGTGCTCGTTGGTCAATGCTAACGTTAATCGTTGTCGGGATTGCAGTGGGTGTTGCGTTAATCGTTGTCCCCCATGTTGGGATGAAAGTGACTAGCACCACTGAGTTTTGTGTCAGTTGCCATAGCATGGAACCCGTTTACGAAGAATATAAACAATCTGTACATTTCCAAAATGCATCTGGCGTACGCGCAGAATGCCATGACTGCCATATTCCCTCCGACCTTCCAGGCATGATTAAACGGAAACTCGAAGCAAGCAATGATATTTATCAAACATTTATTGCTCACTCGATAGATACCCCAGAAAAATTTGAAGCCAAACGTGCCGAACTTGCGGAACGCGAGTGGGCTCGCATGAAAGAGAATAATTCAGCCACTTGCCGCTCTTGCCATGATTATGACTCGATGGATCACGCAAAACAAAACCCAGAAGCGGCTCGCCAAATGCAAATTGCTGCGAAAGAAAATCAATCCTGTATTGATTGCCATAAAGGGATTGCCCATCAACTACCCGATATGAGTAGTGGCTTTCGTAAACAATTTGATGAGTTAAGAGCGAAAGCAAACAGTGATGCTGACATTCTTTATTCACTTGATATTAAACCTCTTTATGCCAATAAAGGGGATAAAGACCCCGCAGGCTCGTTACTTCCTGCCTCAGAGGTGAAAGTTCTAAAACGTGATGGCGATTGGCTACAAGTTGAAATAACAGGGTGGACAGAAACCGATGGTCGCCAACGCGTTCTATCTGAGTTTCCGGGTAAGCGAATTTTCGTCGCTTCGATACGCGGTGATGTTCAAGAAAATGTGAAAAATTTAGAAAGCACCGTTGTCGCTGCAACAGATACGTCATGGAGCAAACTGCAAGCAACTGCATGGATGCAACAAGGCGATATGGTCAATGATATCAAACCGATATGGGCTTATGCAGATTCTTTATATAACGGTTCATGTAATCAATGCCATGGTGCGCCAGATATCGCTCACTTTGATGCTAACGGTTGGATAGGCACATTAAACGGTATGATTGGCTTTACCAGTTTAGATAAGCGAGAAGAGCGTACCTTACTGAAATACTTACAAATGAATGCATCTGATACCGCAGGATCTTCACACGGTGATAACGGAGAACAGAATGAAAAATAATCCAACTTTTCAAGCTTCTCGTCGACGCTTTTTGTTCCAGCTTGGCGGGCTCACTGTGGCAGGTATGTTAGGCCCTTCCCTATTAACACCGCGTAAGGCTAGCGCTGCGACAGTTGGCGAACAAGCTGCGGTAGTACAAGAAGGCATTCTGACTGGGTCACACTGGGGTGCAATTCGCGCCACTGTAGTTGATGGCCGTTTTATCGAAGCAAAACCTTTTGAACACGATAAATTCCCATCAAAAATGATTGCAGGATTGCCTGACCATGTACATGGCACCGCTCGTATCCGTTATCCAATGGTTCGTGTTGATTGGCTACGTAAACGTCATTTAAGTGATACTTCTCAACGGGGTGATAACCGTTTCGTACGTGTTTCTTGGGATGAAGCCCTTGATTTGTTCTATCAAGAACTAGAACGTATTCAAACAACTTATGGGCCAAGTGGGCTGCTCACTGCAAATGGTTGGCAATCAACCGGGATGCTCCACAATGCTTCAGGTATGTTAGCCCGCGCCATTGCCCTGCATGGCAATAGTGTTAGTACTGGCGGAGACTACTCAACGGGGGCTGCACAAGTCATTTTACCTCGAGTCGTTGGGTCGATGGAGGTTTATGAACAACAAACCTCTTGGCCGCTAGTCCTGAAAAATAGTAAAACTATCGTATTATGGGGCTCTGACCTGATTAAAAACCAACAAGCTAACTGGTGGTGTCCTGATCATGACGTTTATGAATATTATGAACAACTCAAAGAGAAAGCGGCTAATGGCGAGATAAAAGTCATCAGTATTGACCCTATAATCACCTCAACTCATGATTACCTTGGACGTGCAAATGTTCAACATATCGCTATTAACCCCCAAGCGGATGTACCGCTGCAATTAGCCATCGCCCACACGCTTTACAGTGAAGGCTTGCATGATAAAACCTTCTTAAAAGAATACTGTGTCGGTTTCGAGCAATTTGTTCCCTACTTAATGGGAAAAACGGATGGACAACCCAAAGATGCACAATGGGCAGCTGAAATTTGCGGTATTGATGCCGACACAATCCGAGCTTTAGCTCGCCAAATGGCAGCAGATAGAACCCAAATCATTGCAGGTTGGTGCGTTCAACGTATGCAACATGGTGAACAATGGTCGTGGATGATTGTTGTTTTAGCTGCGATGTTAGGTCAAATTGGCTTACCGGGTGGAGGATTTGGCTTCGGCTGGCATTATAATGGCGCGGGAACACCAAGCCGTCAGGGGATTATTTTAAGTGGTTTTTCCGGCTCAACTAAAGTGCCCCCCATTCATGATAACAATGACTACAAAGGCTACAGCAGCACCATTCCTATTGCTCGTTTTATCGATGCGATTTTAGAGCCCGGAAAAACAATCAACTGGAACGGTAAAGCGGTTAAATTGCCACCACTAAAAATGTGTGTATTTGCCGGAACCAACCCATTCCACCGCCACCAACAAATTAACCGTATTATTGAGGGTTGGCGCAAGCTTGAAACGGTTGTTTCTATTGATAATCAATGGACATCCACCTGTCGCTTTGCCGATATCGTATTACCGGCAACCACACAATTTGAACGTAATGACCTTGACCAATACGGTAACCACTCAAATCGTGGCATTATTGCGATGAAACAGCTCGTTGAACCGCAGTTTGAATCACGTAATGACTTCGACATTTTACGCGATCTATGTCGTCGTTTTGGCCGTGAAGAAGCCTTTACTGAAGGTTTAGACGAAATGGGCTGGCTAAAACGCATTTGGCAAGAAGGCAGCCAGCAAGGAAAAGGCCGTGGTATTCATTTACCATCCTTCGATACGTTCTGGGAAAAAGAAGGCTATGTGGAATTTGAACATCCACAAATGTTTGTTCGTCATCAAGCGTTTAGGGAAGATCCCGACTTAGAACCTTTAGGGACACCGAGTGGTTTAATTGAGATTTATTCGAAAACCATTGCCGACATGCAATATGATGATTGCCAAGGTCACCCAATGTGGTTCGAAAAAGCGGAACGCTCCCACGGTGGCCCTGGTTCAAAAAAATGGCCATTACATTTGCAATCTGCTCACCCCGATTTTCGCTTACATTCACAATTGTGCGAATCTCCTGTATTACGCCAATATTATTCCGTTAGTGGCAAAGAGCCTATCTTTATTAGCCCTAAAGATGCAAAAGCCAGAGGTATACAAAATGGTGATATCGTTCGTGTTTTCAACGACCGAGGGCAAGTGTTAGCCGGAGCCGTGGTTTCGGACCTATATACAGAAGGCGTTGCTCGTATCCATGAAGGAGCTTGGTATGACCCGACTAAGGGTGGAGAAATTAATGCTCTGTGTAAATACGGAAACCCAAACGTATTGACATTGGATATAGGAACCTCTCAACTCGCTCAAGCCACCAGCGCACATACGACGATCGTGGAGATAGAAAAATACACAGGGCAAGTGGATAACGTCAGTGCATTCGATGGGCCAATTGAAATGGTGGCTCAATGTGAATATGTTCCTGCATCACAGGTGAATAGATGACCAAAGAAATTACTTTATCGTCAGAACAAATAGCCTGTGTTTATGCATGGTTAGCACAATTATTCTCACGTGAATTAGATAGTGCAACGATAGCGCAACTTCAATCTAGCGAAATGATGGATTGGTTTACAGCTATCGAACAGGAACCCGTTTTAATTTCGCCAATTCAAGAGGTTAAAACAAAAATCCAAGCGCTAATGATGCGAAATGATGCTCAGCTCGAATTAGCCGCAGATTTTTGCAGTTTATTCTTAATGTCAGATAAGCAATCCGCCTTACCTTACGCCTCAGTTTATCCAAACAGTGAGCATGGTAATGAACAGATTAAGTACCTATTAGCCGAGGCAGGAATGGAAACCAGTAAGGCATTTAACGAGCCTTCTGACCATATTTCAATTTTTTTGGAGCTATTAAGCCACTTACATTTTTCATTAAATGAAGCCCATTTGGCGCAAGAAAAAGTGGAACAATTACGCCTAAAAACGTTGTCACTTTTACTGCAATGGCTACCGATATTTAGCCAAAATTGCCAACGATATGATGAATTTGGTTTTTATGCTGCTTTGAGTCAGCTGTTGTTAGCGCTAGTTCAATGGGATAAGCAAACCTAATAGATGCCATTTAAATAATTTATATATTATTCAACTATTATTAAAAACAAAGGGATATTAATAAATAATATCCCTTTTAAATCTTAGTCATAACACCTGAGTTACTGTAAAGAAATAAGTTTTTCACGGCTCAGCCCAGTGCTTTTCATTATTATATCAATATTAACTCCTTGCTCCAAAAGATTCCGTGCAGTTGTTATATTTGCCTCTTCTTGGCCTTTTTGAAATCCTTCTTACAGCCCTTCTTGTCGTCCTTTATCTTGCAATCGTTGCGCAATATTCATGATTGTCTCCTTATGCTTTTCTGTCTGTTCCCCTAAAACTTGAATAACTTGTTCAAAATTATGCGAGTCTAAAGCAATAAACAGATAATTGAGGATAGTTATGATGTCATTATCACTATTATAATGTTTATTGAGTGCCTTCGCCAAGAGAGGGAGTACCTGTTGGAATTCATCCCGAAGATATTTATGTTTCATTGCTAATTCCATTACCGCAATTTTTCGATGATTAACGAGTTCATTATCATCAATAACGGTAATATCTACGAGTGGAAATGGTTGTGTGTATAACTCATGTGCAATCCCTGGTAATGGAAAACAATCCGTCCAAAGTTGTGTATATGGATAAGGCGAACGCGCCCCATGGTAAAATAATATCGGTACAACAATGGGTAATGTTGTTTTTCCTTGCTGCATATGCTGATTCATCGCTAAAAACGCATAATGCATTAAACGCCACGCCATGAGTTTATCGGGAGTTGATTGATGTTCAACTAAAAGATAAATATACCCTTCCCCTTGAGAGGTTTGTACTGAATACAATACATCCGATAACCGCGAGCGAAGTTGTTTATCAATAAACGAGGAATTTGTCAGCGATAACGTATTGAAATCACATAATGATTTTATATATTCCGGTAAATGAATTTCAAAGAAGTCTCGCGCATTTTCAATGTTTGCCATAAATCCTTTAAAAGCCGCATCATGTATCGTTGATGTCGTTTTTTTCTTCATTCAATAATCCTTATTGAAAAGAGCAACGACCACACAATAAAGCAAAATACCTAGATTGTCTGTTCAGTATAACAATATGATAAAATTCGAAATTTTGGAGTGAAATAATATTTATAATGTCAATATTATATTAATAAAAATAACGTTTGAGTAATACCACAAAGTATATCGATGGCTTTATTAAAAAGCACTAAAATAGTTTTTAACACTAGCACATTAAAATCACCACAACCTATTTTGAACAGCGATATACTACTCTACAAGCTTAACCATTTTTCCATTCTCTCCTCTTTGCAATTATTCCACGGTGCTAAATGACAATAGAATATAAACACAAACACACTTCTCAACTTTCAACAGAAAATAGAGAGGCATTGTATTCCGTGCTATATCAAAGCTTTGAGCAAGATTTTACCCATGATGATTTCGAGCATGCTTTAGGGGGAATGCATGTTTTAGCCTATGACCATCAACAGATTGTTGGTCATGTTGCTATTATTCAACGCCATATGGCAATCGGTAACATGCCAATAACGGTTGGCTATGTTGAAGCGATGGCTGTACTAGAAAACTACCGTCGCCAAGGGATCGGTAAACAACTCATGCAGGCTACCAACCAAATTATTGCCAGTTGCTATCAGCTAGGCCTCCTTTCTGCATCAGATGAAGGCTTTCATGTATATCAATCTGTCGGTTGGCAGGTTTGGAATGGACCGTTGTATGAGCTCAACCAAGGCCATTATATCCATTCTGTGGATGAAGAAGGTGGTGTTATGGGGTGGTCAAAAAACAATTTAATTGATTTTTCACAGCCCCTATATTGTGACTTTCGCAGTGGAGACCAATGGTAGCCTATATGTGATAAAAGCCAGATAGGCTAAAAAACAACATTAGTTTTATTAAGCGGGTGTCAGGCCGGGTTGTACCACGCTATAAATTTGTTTTTTCAATTCTTCTTGCTTAGCCAATTGGTAAACATGTGAAGCAACATCTGCGCGCATCACTAAACCATGAACTTCAACCTCTTGTTGAAGAACTGCTTTTCCCGTTGGCTCACCATGTAATAACCCACCAGGGCGAACAATCACATAATCTAACGAACTAGTTTGTAGCCATGACTCCGCAAGGGATTTTTCTCTCACTGCCTGGCCAAACGCAGCACGTGACCGAGCAGACAAATAAGGCCATGAGTCTCCACAACCTAGTGACGTGACTAGCACCATACGAGATATACCTGCTTGCTCGGCACAATCAATCACCGTGCGGTGAGCTAAGTAATCTTGCGTGCCTCCCATGGTTGAAATAACCGTAGCAGTTGTTCCTGCGGAATGACAAGCTGCCTTAACCACCTCACTATCACAAGCATCGCCAATTAACACTTGTACCCCTAAAGCCTCTAAACCTGATGCGGATTGCCTATTACGTACAACTGCGATGATTGGGCGTTTCTCTGCTATTGCCAACTGAGCAATCTGATGACCAACACCTTTTCCACCCGCGCCAAAAATTAACCATGGAGCCATTTTTTTCTCCCTTTGTTTTGAGTGATACATCAATCTATTTGTGATTTAAAAATCTAAAATTACCACAATATAGATGATAATGCGCATTATTTGCATTTATTATTTAAATCTATTTAAGCCGCGAATAGCTATCATCAACGATGGAAAAGTAAACAACACTAACTTTAATGTTTTTTATGTAATTCATTTAATCAAATTCATTAAAATGTGACTAGTTTAACTTTTTCGTAAAAAAACACTTATCATAAAAATTGATAAACCAACAAATTGATTACAAAAATAAATCGTAATATCAACAACTAACAACAAACAAAATACCAGTATTCCATTGATACCCATAATTATTTTAATGTTAATGCGAAGAATTATCATTTGCATTTATATTATTATTTGATTTAATACCTATCGTCATATATATGCGAAATAATAATTTCTTAATCAATAGTATCGTTAATATCTTTAATAAAAATGGAGTATTTCGATGAAAAAGTTAACTATTATCGCCCTAGCATTCGCCACGAGTGGGGTCACTTTTGCCGCTTCTGCTGAGATCGGCTTTGACCAAAGCCAGCCTTTCAACCCAAATGAACCTTCCGTGCGCGTTGGTAAAACAGAAGGGACAAATGGTGGCCATGGTGGCGCTATCGGAGATCCCGGTATTGGTGTGCAAACTGTATATGGTGGAAAAATAATTTCATTCTCAGGCCTAACAAAAATGGCGCCAAAAAAACAGGGAAATGAAGCGCATGTGATTTCCATGCCGAATGGCCCTGGTTCACATGACAAAATGGGCGTATTTAACTTTGCCAAAGTCGCGGATGCTGAAGTGTATTTCGGTGAATGGTCATCGACAGGGCAAGTTAATGACGCCACACACACGGCTTACTACTCAGGTAAAGACATCACCACCAATATGCCAACAGCGGGCACTGCGGAATACTCTGTTAAAGGAATAAGCCAATATAACGGAGGTGCAATGGCCGCAGGTACCCTGACAGCTAACTTTGGTACTAAATCTTTAGCAGGGAATATTGGTGCGACGAACATTGATGCCACCATTAAAAATAATGCTACCTTCGCAGGAGATGCGACACTTAATGGCGCATTAGGTGAAACCCGCGGGCACTTTTTTGGCGACCAAGCTAAACATATTGCTGGGGTAACTGAATTCAGCGACCACAGTAAAGATATGGCCTTTGGGGGAAGCCGTGGGAATATTTCCCAGTAATCCGTAAATCAATCTCGGTGACCACAACAAAGCATCACACATTGCTGGTCACCGCCCTTTATTACCGAAGCTAACCCTATGCAATATCTTTTATTAACCCTTGCCATCATGGTTACAATGGTCGCGCCCTCTGCATTTTCAACCAGTCTGGATACAGACCGTGAACAGTTGTTATGGCAAAAAGATAAACAAAATTATCGTGATAAAAGTGCAGTTGTCCCCCATAAAGACCAATTGCTACTCCCAGATGACCTATCAATCAAACTAAATGGGGAAAACTATACCCTAAAAAATAACGCTCAAGATTTAGGCCAGGCGATTTATTTGGCAATCAACCATCGGCAATTTCAAGACGTACAACGCTTATTGCCTCGCTACCAGCAGCTAACTGATGCGGACCCATTACTTATTTTATTTGCAAAAGCAGAAATCGCTAAAACGCAAAACCATTACCCTGAAGCAATTGCCCACTACCAACAAATACTGGCACTGTCACCAAAGTTTCTTCGCATTAAGTTGGAACTTGCCCGAGCTTATTTTGACGATAATCAAAATAAGGAGTCTTTGGCTTTATTCCAAAACTTAATCAACGATGAAACACTTGCATTACCTGCCAGTGTAAAGCAGACCATCCAACAATTTATTAGCGCTATCGAAAACCGAACAGCTTGGAGCGGGAGTCTCTCTTTCGGATATAAAAATAACAGTAATATTAACCAAGTCCCTGATAAAAATAAAATTTGGGAAGTACCAGGTGGCACATTAAAAATGGACAACCCCATCGCGTCGTCAGGGCTCACCTATGACGCGAGCCTGAGTAAAATAATTCCTATCTCTGGCCATCATTCGCTGCAAATCAAGGGGACATCATATGGCGACCGCTATCCTCACTATGCCGAATTTAGTGAGAATACCACCTCTTTAGCTGCTTTATACCGTTTTAATGATGCGAATACCACTGTCGCCGTTGGCCCATTAGTTGAATTAAAAACAGTCAATGAAAAGCGTCGTTATTTAGGGATAGGTGGCAAAATTGAAGCTGATTATCAATTCAGCCCAAACATGATCCTCAGTATGTCCGCGGATCACCAACAGCTTCATTACCAAAAACCGTATGACAGTGCCGATGGTAATCGAAGTAGCCTACACCTAACGGGTGTCTATGGAATCACCCCAGATACCTCCCTATTTTTGGGAGCTGACGCGACGCGTCTCACCACAGAAGTTCGTAGTGATGATTATGACCAGTTGGGTGTCCGAGGCGGCTTCTATACCGTGATTACACCTGATGTGCATTTATTAGCACTAGCCACCTATCGAGAAAGCCAATTTCAAGCCTTCAATTACCTCCTGAATGTGAAACGCCATGATCGTGAAGCGATGTACTTTGCGCGGCTCAATTTTCCAAATTATTCATTTTTCACATTTACGCCTTATACCAGTTATCGCTTTCGTGACAATCGCAGTTCCGCAGATGGAATTTACTCCTATCACCAGCACGAAATTTCTATTGGGTTAGAAACCCGTTTTTAAGCGTTATGGCACAGAGAAAAACACTATGTATAAATACAAATTAACACCTATTACTACTGCAATTATTACTGCCCTTTTTATTCCATCGATTGCTTTAGGGGAAAAAGAAGAACACATCGGTACCATTACTGTCCAAGATTCCGCAAAAACTATCAAAGAGCGTGATCAACAAGGCTACGATGACCAATATGATGCAAAAGGCTCTAAAATTTATTTAGGAAAAGACCTTGTTGAGCGTTATAAAGGTACCAGTACCGCGGATGTGCTCAATAGCGCAGTTGGCGTCTATAGCGGTGACGCAAGAAACAGTGGTGCGTTAGACCCAAATATTCGAGGGATCCAAGGACAAGAGCGTGTTCCTGTTACGGTTGACGGCACAGAGCAATCACTAACAGTTTACCGGGGTTACAATGGGGCAAATAACCGTAATTATGTGGACCCAAACCTCATTAGTAGTATTGAGATTGAAAAAAGTGGTTCTCTTGCTGGTGATATAAAAACCTCTGTTGGTGGTGGGATAGCCATCAGAACCCTAGGAATAGATGACGTTGTCGCTCCAGATGAAAAGTTTGGTGTCAGCTTAAAATTAGAAACCAGCAGTAATTCAACTCGTGAACGTATTCCTCACTATGGTTATGGCGAAGATTACCGAGATCACCCAGAGATTTATAAAGATAATAACTCTGTATTCTCCGATCCTGTCGTCCACATCACACCGAAATCCCGAGGAAATGCACAATTTTTCAATTTTAAAGATAATGGCGGAAGAATAGCGGTTGGGACTCGACAAGAAAAATTCGATTTAATGGCTGCCTATGCCTATCGCCGCCAAGGCAACTATTTTGCAGGGAAAAATGGCGCTCACCGTTATAAAGAATCCGTTCAACTAAATGAACAACAAACAGTACAGCAACAACTTGGCCCAGATCCTTACTTACCTTTTGCCGCGAATGTATTTCTCCCCGGAAAAGAAGTGACTAATACCTCTAATGAGCTGGAATCCTATTTAGTTAAAACCAATTTATATCTCACTGAAAACCAAACACTACACCTTGGCTTTCGCCGGAGTGAAAGTACCTATGGTGAAATTATGCCCTCACGTTTAGGATTTGCTGAGCTTGAAGGTAAACAAGTGCTACCACAATGGCCGTTGGCTCACTTTACAGTCAATGCCTATAATGCCGAATACAAATGGAAACCCGAAGATAACCAATGGATTGACCTAAATGCGAATATCTGGATGACGCATTCCGTAGGAGATACCAATACCTCTGGCGGCTACCCTCGAGAGCCCAAAGAGCGTGACTGGGCCTTTGAGTATGGCTATGGCGATGGCAAAGATCCTAACATTGATGGCACGTTAATTAATACCGCAGCAACTAATTCTGAAAATGATCGCATTGGATTTAATTTACGCAATACCATGGCGCTCACCCCCGATCTTGATTTAACCATTCGCGGTTCAATGCTCAAAGAAAAATTAGACTCAAATGACGTTCCACCATCGCAAACTGCTAGCCCGTTTATTGCCCTTCCACGTAAAGGCCATCGACAAGAAACCAGTATTGCCTTTAACTTTAACTATCGCCCAACGAGTTGGTTGGAGTTGGATGCGGGAGCAAAATATATTGATGGCTGGACAGAAGATGATTACTTAAAAGAGCAAATGCGCAATCGAACCAAAGGCTTTCAAAACCCTGATGAACGACTTGCTAAACAAATCAATTACAACCGAATTTTAACCCAAGATGAATATAATAAGGCTATTGAAAATGGCTACCAACCCTTCAATGGTGGCTATAGGAACAAACAAATCTTACTCAAAACGATAGGGCTTGATGACACGAATTATACTGTTTTCATCACCAAGAGAAATAGCTCTCAACATCCAGAAGAAAATGGCGTTTTAGATGTCAATTTCCGCACGGAATGGAAATCAGATAAAGACGGGCGCTATACGACAAAAACGAACCCTTTCCATAACGGAACTTTTGACTCTCAAGCACGCGCAGTCGACCCAGTAACGGGTAAAGAAGTTTACGTCTATGGGGCAAGTTATTCGCATCCTTCAGATGATATCGAGCGAAAACTCACTGAAGAAGAAAAATGGAAATTCTCAGGCAAACAAAAAAGCCATGGCTGGGCGCCTGCTTTTGGTGCCAATATTTGGTTGTCTGATAACGACCGCGTTTATGCGCGTTACATCGAAACGATACGCTTACCAAGTATTTTCGAAAATAGCATTGGGTTTGCAGGGGAAAGTGAAGCTCGCAAAGAGAAAATGTTATTCAAACCCGAACGTGCGAAAACCATAGAATTTGGCTATTCCCGTAATTTACAAGGGTTACTCGGTGCCGAACGTCACGCTGATGTGAAAATAGGCTATTACCATACTGTCATCGAAAATGCATTTGACCGTGATGGACGTCTTAATTTTGTTCAAGTAAAAGAGCATAAAACCGCGGGGATTGAAGCTTTGGCCCGCTACGATAATGGTGGGGTATTTATGGATATTGGTGTTGATTACCGCCTCAAAAATGAAGTTTGTGATGACTCCGCACCCGCTAATTTGGATCCAACTAACCGCTATAATATCTCTCAATGCACCACCGCAGGTTTCCCCGGTGGCTTTTTACGCACACAATTACAGCCTAAATATGCGATTAACTCTAACCTCGGCATGCGTTTTATGGATGAAACTCTCGAGGTGGGAACACGCTTACGTTATACCAGCAGCGTGCAAAATAAAGATGAACGGAAATTAATGCAGCAATTCCCAGGGAGTTATTCAATGGCGAATAATAGCCCAATGCACTGGACCCCGACCTTTACAGCAGATGCCTATGCCAGTTACCAAATTGATAAAAATATCAATGTCGAATTCTTAGTAACCAACTTAACTGATCGTTATTATATCGACCCACTAACACGCAGTATGATGCCAGCTCCAGGCCGCACACTACGCTTAGGATTAAATGCACAATTTTAGATAAATGCTGTTGATTTACCCACTATAAATATCCGCTGCTAACCTTAAGTAGGAGCGGATATTCATCACTTCAGTATCAGAAAAATAACCGCATAATGGTTTCGTCGAATTCATCTTGGTCTACAACTGCAAAACCAAACTGCTCAAAGAATGGTTTCATCATGTCATTGCCTTCAACATAACAAATTGATACGGACTTATATTTGCCCAAATTTTTAATTTCTTCCAGAACTAGCGGAATAGCCTGAGAACCAAAGCCTTTTCGTTGATGCTTTATATCAATCATCAATTGGTCAATAAACACTTCTTCTGGCCAACCATTTTCATGGTTTGAATAATATTGAACAAAGCCAACAGGCTCATCATCAACATAAATCCCTCGATTAATATAATGATCAAAAAATTTTGAGGCTGCGATTGACTCTGAGTTAAGAGCAACAAAGTCTTCCTGCTCTTTGGTTATCTCGAGGCAGATGATATCCACCCAATTGTCTTTGGTGATATCTTTTAGGGTAATAATCATAAACACCTTGCTTTAGAATTTACCAATTACAATACCGTTGTGATAAAAAGATGGCTAAACATAAATTTAGCAATAAATACTTTTTTGTTCGCGCCATTCGTGCCTTTGTATTTTTCAAGACGCAATAAACAAATAGCAGTCGATATGTTACGGATAACATTAATATCAGCATTTAGACTAAAATAAAATTTCGACTCATTTATTGCTTTCTAATTAATGAATATTCAAAATTGGGATCCAAGTCAAATATCACAGCCAAATACAATATTATTGTAATTTATCAAATTTTTTTGAAGAAACCTTAAAAAAACAAATTGGTTTATTAAACTAATAATCAAACACAAATAAGGTGAAAGTAAAACCAAAAGATAGAATCACAATAATAAACTCCAATAAAATCTAAATTTTCATCATTATACAAACTCAATAAAAATAAAACCTTTTCATATAAAAATACATAAAACCTGAACAACCTCACATTTATTAGGTATTTGATAACTCTTCGCATTAATGCATCTAAAAATCAAAATCACTTATGAAATAACATGTTAAAAACTTAATAAAATATTGTATCAGACTGAAAAATAACAATATTTTTAATATTAAAATGCAAGAGAAATTCAATAAGCACATTTTTATTAATTAATTTTAATTAATTGATTTTAACCATGCCTTTTAGGCATGGCTAAGAGACTTTCGGAATATTGTCAAGAAAATAGTTTCATGGATAGTATGAATACGAAAATGATGCATTTTTATTATAAATATATACGAATAACTCTTAAAAACATTTCCAATGAAAGGTAACACTATGGGTATATTAAAAGATAGTAAGTTGCTTTTGGTTAGCTTACTTATCATTCTTCTTTCGGAAGCTATAGGGCAAATTAAAATCAGTTTAGTTATGGTTTTTCCAATGCTTTATTCCATGTTGATGGGTGGTATTATCAGTTTTCCAAAATTCAAAATCCTCAGCGAAAAAAACATGGCACACGCAAGCTCTATAATGAGTGTCGCGTTAGTTATCTTAATTGCAAAATTAAGCACCTCCGTTGGTGCATCTTGGGAAAAAATTATTCAAGCCGGTGGTGCATTAATCCTGCAAGAAATCGGTCACTTTATCGGTACCATTTTACTCGGTTTACCCCTTGCCATTATGTTAGGTATGGGCCGTGAAGCCGTTGGTGCAACTTACTCTATTGGTCGTGAACCCAATATCGCCATTATCGAAGCCAAATATGGTTTAAGTTCACCAGAAGGCCGTGGCGTTATGGCAATGTATATTTGCGGAACACTATACGGAGCCGTTTGGATGGGCATCATCGCCAGTGTTATCGCAGGACTCGATATTATGAGCCCTCTCGCTTTAGCAATGGGAGCCGGGGTCGGAAGTGGTTCGATGCTAGCTGCGTCAGTCGCACCATTATTGGAGCTTTATCCTGAACATGCTGCGGATATTCAAGCATTCTCATCCTCCGCAAACTTGATGTCTTCAGTATTAGGTCTGTACATCTATATTTTCTTCTCCTTACCGTTTGCCTCTTTCTTATACAACAAACTCAAAAGAAAACGTGCAACAGCATCAGCAGATACAGAATAAGGATATAAGATCATGAAAAAGATGGCAGAAATTGCAATAATCATCGTGTTAGTCATCATCTTCACTTCACTGGGTGATGCTCTCGGAGGCTCAATTTATGGCCGCGGCAGCTTTGGCGCAGTCTTTAGCGACTCACTTATCGCCATGGCATTATTAGGGGGTATGTCATTTGTGGCATACTTAATTGCACAGATCCCACCATTAGGTAAGTTACCTGTGATTTTCTGGGTATCTTTAATTGCTGCGGGTCTGTGTTCACCATTATTCCCTTACGATAAAGAAATGATCGCAATGACAGGTAAAATTTCACTCGCTGTCATCAGTACGACAGTTCTGGCATTTGCCGGTCTTTCACTCGGTAAAGATATTGATAAATTTAAAGCCATTTCATGGCGGATCATCCCAGTTTCACTGGCGGTCTTTACGGGAACTTTCTTATTCGCTGCACTTATTGGTCAAGTGACACTTTCATGGAGCGGCGTTATCTAACCAGAGGAAATATTTACCATGACAATGACCAAAGACCAATTGAAAGCCATCGTCTGCGAAACAATTGCATCCCATAAAGGGGATATCAAAAAATTAGCAGAAGATATTTGGGCAGAGCCAGAGCTAGGCTACAAAGAAACGAAAACAGCAAAAAAAGTGGAAGCCGCATTTTCTGCATTAGGCGTTAATTACCGAAACCAACTCGCATTAACAGGGGTTAAGGCACGTCTAAAAGGTGGAAAAGGTAGCAAATATAGCATTGCTGTGATTGGTGAGCTCGACGCGATTATTTGTGCTGAACACCCAGAGGCCGATGATTTAACGGGTGCAGCCCATTGCTGTGGGCACAATGCGCAAATAGCCAATATGATGGCTGTGACTATTGGTCTGGTTAAGTCAGGTGCTATGCAATACCTCGCGGGAGACGTCGTTCCTTTCGCCGTTCCCGCTGAGGAATATGTTGAACTGGCTTATCGTAATAAACTGATTGAACAAGGAAAAATTAGTTATATCGGCGGTAAGCCAGAGCTGATATCCCTTGGCGAATTTGATGATGTCGATATGGCAATGCAAATTCATTTAACCAGCGTCAAACCTGAGCGTGATACTGGTTTTATTGAAATGTCGACCACCACCAATGGGTTTATTGGCAAGTTGATTAATTACAAAGGGACTGCATCCCATGCAGCGGCAGCACCTCACTTGGGTGTCAATGCCCTCAATGCCGCAATGATGGGGATCATGGGAGTAAATGCTATTCGCGAAACTTTCCAAGAAAGAGATTACATTCGTTTCCATCCGATCATCACGCAAGGCGGTGATTTGGTCAATGTCACCCCAAGTGATGTCCGTATGGAAAGTTATGTTCGAGCGTCAAATGTCCCAGCAATGATTGATGCGAATGAACGTATTACTCGCGCACTTGTTGCTGGCGCAATGTCTGTTGGTGCAGAGGTAGAAGTTAAAGATTTACCGGGTTACCTTCCATTATATAACAACGATACATTGAACAGTTTATTGCAACAAAATGCTCACAGCTTGATTGGCGAAGAAAATGTTTGGATTGCTGGGCACATGACTGGAAGCACGGATACAGGGGACTTATCACATATTATGCCAGTGAGTCACCCATGGATTGGTGCAATTCGTGGTGGGTTGCATGGTAAAGATTACGTTGTTTTTGATGATGATATGGCCTATATCCGCCCTGCTCAAATGATGGCAATGGCAATTATTGACCTGTTATTTGATGATGCGTCCCAAGCTAATGAGATGTTAGCTGATTACACCCCATTAATGAGCAAAGAGGAATACCTCTCATTTATTGGCTCTTTTAAGAACTAATTATTAAAACATTCCCCTTATTGCTATGTTCATTATAATAAGGGGAATATGATTTTTAGCTTTTATCCCACTTTTAAAATTTTTTCTTCGCATTAATTTAATTTCTTTTTACATTCGCCATTTCATTTAAAACAATTCCTAAAATCATGCCTCTCCCCCCTACTTTAAATAAAAAATTTAACTTAAACCCTACTCATGCTCACTTTAAAATGCAAATATTCCCAACATTAAAAACATAGCCATAACCTATTGATATAAATAGACTTAATAAGATAAGCACTCTTTATATTATTGTTTTAATAAATTACCATCCTTATTATTCATGAGCCATGCAATACTGATATGATATAAATACGATCTCCGTCACGCTCACTTTTTTAATATCCACGTTAAAATTCACTCTATAAATTGATAGATAAAGAATAACGAGTAGAAGTAGAAATCATCCTATTTCTGAATCTAATTTTTAAAATACACATAAATTAAATGAGCGCGCTGTTCATTATTCCATGCTCACACCAGGGGCCCTTTAACAGCATTAAAAATGCTTTCTATATACGGGATAAAACGTAATGACCAACAAATACAATATCAGTGAAAAGCTCTTTGCTTTAGAAACGTTTAGCAAAAAAACACGTCAGGATTTACATAAAATCCCTGAATTGTCTGGGCAAGAATTCAAAACCTCACAATATTGCCGTGAATTGATGGAAAGCTTTGGCTATAACATTCGTTTATTTGAAGGCTACACAGGCTTTACCGCTGATTTGATTGTCGACCCAACCAAGCGCTTAATTGCCTATCGTACCGACATCGATGGCCTTGAAATGCCTGATTTAACGTGCAATGAACACAGTTCTGTCCATGAGGGTTGCGCTCATAACTGTGGCCATGATACCCACATGACCATCGCCTTAACAGCAGCTAAATACCTCAGTGAGAACCGTTCTGAACTCACCCATAACGTCCGTTTTATCTTCCAGATGGCTGAAGAAGATATGCGCATACCAGGTGCTAACAAAATGGTCGAAATGGGCTGTATGGAAGGCGTTGACGAGGTTTACGGTCTACACAATGATGCGGCCTTTGAAACGGGTTATATTAAATTCAATTCAGGGGTTATGTCCTCTTATGGCTCAGCGTGGACACTAGATGTCCACGGTGTTTCTGCTCACGGCTCAACCCCTCATAAAGGGTTAGATGCTATCCGCGAAGCAACGCGTATCATCGATTATATGGACTACATTGTTGCCAAAAAAACCGATCCTTTCAGCCCTGCCGTATTTGGTTGTGGCATGATTAACGGGGGAACCATCCCAAATGCGCTGGCAGATCATGTTCAGGCACGCGGAACCATCCGTTCAATGGATGAAGAAACGGACAAAATATTAAAAGCCAGCTTCAATGAAATTGTGGCTCGTAGTGAAGCCGGCGGGTTTAAAACAACACTGGAAGCCAGCGGGTATCCTGCTGTTGTCAACCACCCACAAGCAGCCAAAGTCATTTATGATGCCGCAGCCGCCTTTTTACCAATTGAGCATATTGATTCAAATGGTAAACCAATGACTGGAAGTGAAGATTTCAGTTATATGATCAATGCCACTAAAGGTAAACTCGGTGCCATGTACTTTTTAGGAAGTGGTAATCAAGCAAAAGGGATTAATAATTACTTACATGCAAACCCTTATTTTGTTGATGACGACTGTTTGCTGATTGGCGCTCAAATTTTTATTAATATTGCCACTCGTTAGAATAAATATAATACACACAGTAATACTAAAGCCGAGTAAATCTCCTATTACTCGGCTTTTTTCTTAATCATCCGCAGATAAGTCATAGCTCAGGCAATTCTCTATATAACCTATCTTTCTCACTTTGTTCTGTAGGTACCCATTGGTTCGGTTGATGAATATAATTCAAGTCAAGGTGAGGTGCGTAATGAGAGATAAAATCATACATATAATCTTTTAGGTGCATGTGCCGATTAATGCAAACATGTGTATAACTTGGCTTGACTAAGTGGCTAATATCAATACAGCGTAATGCCTCACTATCTTCCTCTGGGTCAAAAGCTACGGTTGAAATAATACCGACCCCAGCACCGCGTTTTACATAGTATTTAATAATTTCAGTATCTACGGCAGTTAAAACAACATTTGGCGTTAATTTATGTTGATAAAAGACTTGGTCGAGCTTCGAATGCCCTGTAAAACCAAATACATAGGTAATTAGTGGGTAGCCCGCAAGGTCTTCAATCCTAAGCTGTTCACATTGAGCCAATGGGTGGTCATGTGGAACAATAATACTGCGAGACCATTGATAACAAGGCATTACCAATAAATCATCATAAAGATGCATCGACTCGGTCGCAATGGCAAAGTCCACATCGCCATTATTCACCATCTCTGCAATTTGAGCTGGCGCACCTTGGTGAAAATGCAAAGAGATATTAGGGTAACGTGCGTTAAAACGCTCAATCACTTGCGGTAATTTATAACGGATCTGGGTATGGGTTGTTGCAATATGCAAGTTCTGTTTTATCGTCGTATCTTCATGAGAAACAATACTTTTTATTTTATCGAACTGTGCAAGAATATCACACGCGACATGATGAACTTTTTCGCCAATCGGGCTCAGAGACAATAAGTTATTATTTTTCCGATTGAATAATGAAACGTTCAGCTCATCTTCCAATATTTTAAGTTGCTTACTCACCGTTGGCTGAGAGGTATACAGTTTTTCAGCCGCATTAGTGATATTGAAATCACTTTTGACCACTTCAACAAAGCTTTTAAGCTGACTAATGTTCATTGCTGGGGTATCCAATGTAAAATGGACTAAAAATAAGATTTAAAAAATATAGCTGTATTGTGCGCTTATTATACCATAAGCAACCGGCCAGCTAGAAGCATCCTTTTAGCATTGCTGAGCTCGCATTTACATTTTTCACAAGATCCCCAAATAATACCGTTTTTATTTCCCCAAAGAGACAGAATACCGCTATCACCATAGCAGTATATGTAAACTGAACATACTTTTTATAAAACAGAAAGATATTAAAAATAAGTATAGAGAAAATTAGTCATTAGTATAGCCATCTTCTTTGATGCCTTCATCAAATATAAAAATGATTATGTCTACATATAATTATTTTTAATAGCTTCTCTTTTAAGAAGCTATTAATTTTAATATTCTGCTTATAATGGGTAGCTCATATCAGCCTCACGCCCCAAAAAGTAATTTAAATCACACTCCAGTATATTTGCAAATATACATAAACGATAAATAGTGAAATTCTGTGTTCCTCTTTCATAGCGTGAAATTTGTTGTTGGCTCAAGCCTGATTTTTTCCCTAATGTACTCGCAGACCAACCGAAAAGAAGACGGCGTTTACGAACCTGCTGCCCAATAAAACTATTAGAAATTTCAGTGTTATATACGTTCATACGTACTGTCCTAATTATAATGACACTATTATTTTTAGTGTTGTAGCCTTAAAATTTAACGCCCTGACATGCTATAAAAAAGCGTATTCGAGATTTACAACTTCAAATAAACTTATATTTCTCAAATAAAAACAAATCATAAACTCATATAATAAAAGTTATTAAACCATTATTATCAATTTAATTAACAAACCATTTTGTTTTATATTAAAATTAACGATAATTAACACTAAACTCTGCATTTACATTCACTTTACCGTTAGTGATATCACTCGTCTTAATTAATGCACCATTATAAGTTAATAATTGTTCACTACTTGATGAATTGAAACGCCATGTCACCACTTTGCCTGAAGGGTTCTGAATTTCACCATTTGTGGACTTAATACGCAGTGCTATTCCTTTCGCTGAATCTTGGCTCGTGGAATCTAATGCAAAATAATCCGCATTAAAACTATCTGGAGTACCACTCATCGAAACATCAGCAACGGCGGCTGACTCACAATTTTGTAGTTTAATCGTAAATGGTTTCTCAGCTACAACACTTCCAGAAGGATAACTCACCGGCACATTGACCTTTTTAAAATCAACAGTCTGATCTTTTGATCCGGTATCAACCTCGCATCCCATTAATTTTATTTTGCCTTTAATCTGAACAGAAGCATCCAAAGCCAGTGCTCCTGATGAAACGAAGCTTATACCTGCGACTAAAACAGTTCTCCTAAATAAACGGCTTATGTTCATCCTCTCTCTCCCATATTAAATAACTATTATTTATTGATACCCAATACTGATATCAATACTCGCTTGTGCGAGACCACCGTCAACATTCCCTGTTTTATACAAAGTGGCTTCATAATCTAATGGCTGTGCCGTCGATGACCACTCAACAACTGTGCCATCGGGTTTTTGCTTTTTATTTTTATCCCCTTTTACGTTCACACCATAAACCAACCCTTGCGCACTGCCGGTGCCACTATTAATTGCAAAGTATTCAGGAAAGCCGGTATCAGCCTTACCAGACATACTCACGGAAACTTTATTAATTGTTCCCGCACAATTAGATAGTTTTAATGAAAATGGTTGAGTGACCAAACCAGAAAGACCGGTTCCACTTTTTGTCGTTGTTACTGTTTTAAAATCGATTTCTTGATTCTTACCACTATTTCCAAATTCAACATCACATCCCGTAACGATTGCATTTCCAGTAAAATTTAACGATAAATCACTAGCCGATGAAAATAGAGGGCATAGCGAAAAAACCATGCCAAAAATATAGCAATACCTGTACGAATATAATTTCATAATCAGTCCAAATAATAATCGCAGATCAAAACTAACGAATAATGATGCTAGTTCTTGAATTAATCATTGCCTTATAACATGCATATAAATTATTGAATCACTTCTACAAAAAAAATAGATAAACTAAACTTTCTTTGTCGTTTTAAGAAAATAAAACGACAATGTTATCAGTTATTTTAAATATCTATAAAACCATTCAATATATTAGTATTTTATTTATATGCTACGCTAACTTCGGCAACTGAACGAACATCTCCCCCGGTTATCGCATCTAACGTTTTAACTAATTCAGCACGATAAGGTAAAGTCACGCTAGCCCCTGAAAGGCTTCCCCAAACAACCGTGTCACCAACTGGCTTCTGGACTTTTTCTCCACCGGTTGTCTTTGCAATAATTTTAACACCTACGCCTTTAGACATGTTTGCACCTTTATCAATCGCAAACAGCTCTCCACCAGCCATATCAGTATCAGCAGTACCTTTCATTGAAACATCAATACCTTTCAAATCTGCACAATTTTGAAATTGCAGATTAAAATCCTTTTTAGCTATTGAGCTTCCTTTAACTGCATTTTTAACTACAGTAACATCGGAAAAATCAACTAATTGGTCTTTGCCTGTGCCTGTTGAAATATCACACCCCGCCAACTTTATTGTTGCTTTCAATGTTAATGTTGCATCAGCCGCTTGTGCGCCTGAAGTTAAAGCAATACCCGTCATAACGCCCATTAGCGCTAATAGAAAATTTTTCTTCATTTATATAGCCCTTAATTCAATATTATTAGTAATAATATTTTTAATATGGATACTCTATTAATTATATTTTACAGTGACATTTACAAGCCCAGTAATTGCCCCCGCAGTTACTACACCTGTTTTATATAATGTCGCTTTAAAAGGAATATTATTCGCTGTTGCTGTTCTTGCCCATAAAACCTCTTTCCCTGGTGACTGGACCGTTTTTGCCGTATCTGTTCCTTTAATACCAACCGCTAAACCACCAGCTTTACCAGCCCCCTCATCAATAGAATAGTAATCAGCAAAGCCCGTCACAGCTTTGGTTGTATCCATGACTAAACTAATATTTTTGAGGTTCGCACAACTAGTGAAATCTAAAGAAAAATCCACATCTTTTAAGGCTGAACTCCCTGTTCCCCCAGCTGTGGCTTTAGCTAAATCCACAGTACCAAAAGCGATCGCTTTTGTTTTACTACTCGCTGAAATATCGCATCCTGTTACAACAACATTTCCACTAAAATTCAACGTAATATCTGCTGCTTGTGCTGCACCACTGACTGCAATCAATAATGATAAAGCACCCACTTTTTTCATTGTTGACCACGGGAAATTACGACTACGCTCCATTGCCTTACTCATGGTAGTTATCTCCATTAATTTATATTATCTAAAGTCTAAACGCACAGTTACAATTGATGAATACTTACCAACCGTAGGGGCTAGACCAGTACTACTGAAAGGGTAGGTTTTGATTGTTACCGAACCATTTTGATTAGCATCTAATTGCAAAGGGAGTTTCCCTGTAGTCGGTGTTAAGCGACCATTAGGCCCTTCTATTGCAATAGCAATATCTTTATTATCCGTACTAAAGCCATCAGTAGTGCTATTTGGGTCAGCAGTGCCAATAAAGCGTACATCTAAGTCTGCATAAGCGTCCATATTCACACACTTTATGCTTAATGTTTTAGATTGCGGTACTACACCAGCGGGCATTACTCCTTTACCTGCTGCGACGAAATTTCGCTGAGGAATATCATTGAAAGGAATCGATATACTCTGGCCTGCATTAATCTCACATGCTTGTGGAGCAGTGACGTTCACATATAAGCTAACGCTGGCAATATTCGAGCCTGGCCAGCTATGATATAAAGATGCGAAAAAAATATAAAGATTCGGATAATTGATTACAGTATTACCAACAAATGGCTTCTTTACGTAAATATCCAATTCCCCTTTGGAGCCAGTGGTTATATTTTCTATAAGCTTCCCATTCGGAGGGCAAACCTCCTTGGTATTATTAGAGATGGGACCAAAAGGTATCTCCAGTATTCTCGAATCATTAATCGTTTGGTCCCAAAGACTTGCTTTCACACGAACATCCAGATACTCGCTAAGACTATACCACCCCGTAGCATGTCCCGGCGGCATCCTTTTAGTCTCAAACTCAGCCCAATAATAGGTGCCAGGTATATTATCTCCAGGAGAGCACTCACACTCTATTTGATAACCAGAGTTCTCACTCCAAGACCCTAATTTTAGAACCTCTCCGCCTACCTTATTAAACGCCGCATCTATATGGGCTGTTAAATTAGCGTTATAAGTTTTTACTGGGCCGACGGGTTTGCATGGTCCTCTGGCAAGAGCCATATCAGATAAAATGAGTAAAGTGGCACCGACCGCTCCGGGAATAAATAAAGATTTTATTATGCGCATATTTATTTTTGATTTCATTATCTCATCTCCCAAATCACTGACACTCCGCTTGCATCTGAATAATGCCAGCAACAGGTTTATTAATTTGTGCCACGGGAAGTTGATAGTTAACAAGGCAAGCTTGTGCAGCCTGAAGCCCCCACTTTATTTCCAATTGACCGCTCTCTGGTAACCCACTCATAAATAATTGTCCACCTTCTCCGACTATGGAGCTATTAACTGCTTTCCCGTTGTTTTGAACTAGCAGTGCAGATGCACCAAAAGGTATCATCGTGCCATTTTTATGTTTTAGTGTGATTAAAGCTCGGTACCCTACCTGAGTAATAAACTCAACCCTAGAAATCGCTCCTTTACTTGGCACAACACTCTTAGCACTTTCTTGTAATTCCACATTGTCACCTAATGTTTTTGTATCTAACTCAACATGGTTAAATCGATAGGCTTGAGCAAAAGGCAATATGGCATACCCCCTCCAGTCCGTCTTAACACCGGTATACCCTGTAACATTGGTATTTGCAGCGCCAGAAGCTTTCACTAAAATTGCAGTTTCATTAATTGGTTGGGAAAGCGTTACACCATCTCCGTGAATTAAAACACCACCTTCAACACCATAGTTTAACTGCCTAGAATCTTTACTATAGTTATAACCAAAGTTCATATTGCCGTAGCCACCTCGGTAACTGAGGCTTGCGCTACCACCATTACCTTGCCCTTTAGAACCATAGCTCTCCTGAACGCTATAACTGAGATTATTATCATCAAGCAATGTACCTGATATCCCCGCTCGGTGAGTTGTTGGCCCATGGCGCTGGCTAACCATATTGTAAGTCGCCCATGTGTTAGGCAATAACGCAGAGAGTGGAAATGAACCATTAAAACTGAAAATTTGGTCTGTTTCTCTTTGGTTTGGATAGGTTGCTCGACTATAAGAAACACCGTAATTTAAAGGGCCCCAGTTATTGTTATAACCTACTTGTAATCGAGTTTGCTTGCCTTGCCCTTTCCAGAAGTCTTGTCGGTTAGCAGAAAAATAGATAGACCCTAAGTCTTTACCTAGTTGCTGCGTTAATGTGCCTTCAAGGCGATAGCGTCGGTGGTAAGAATAGCGACTATCATCTGCAAAATCCCAATCTTGATATCTACGCTCAACGGCTTCTTGGAAGGTATAAAACCCTTCCGTTGAATAACGGTAACCTAATAAACGAAAGTCCGTGCCCGTATTAGCAAAAGATTTAGAGTACAATAAGCGATAAGATTGGCCTGTAGCGCCATTACCATATCGTGTTACATCTTCGCTATGAGCTGTTGTAATATCAAAAGAATATGCACCAAAATCGCCGATATTCTGACCAACCCCTAGCACCAGAGAACGGTAACGTTCTGCTACTTGCACACCACTATAAGCGGTCAAGCTATTTAGGATCCCCCAAACCAGAGAGCCTTGTGTGATAAATGGCCGCTGGCTACTGTGACCATTTCGATATTGCCCCGCTGAAAATGCATACTTAATTTGCCCTTGGCGGCGCAAAACAGGCACACTCGCAAATGGTTGAATAAAGCTCTGGATTGTTCCATCCGACTCTTTTATTTCTACCTCAAGGTCACCACTCGCAGCGGTTGGGTACAAATCCGTGATAGCAAATGGACCAGGAGCCACATAACTCTGGTAAACGGTATATCCATTTTGCTTAATCGTCACCGTCGCATTAGTACGTGCAATCCCACGTACCACGGGGGCATAACCTTTCAGGCTATCCGCTAGCATGTCATCATCAGTACCAATTTGTGCACCACGAATTTGCACACTGTCGAAAATATCGCCCGGTGTATAGGTATCACCCATAATTATTTGCGACTTCAACTGAGCAATATACCGCTGGAGATAGGTATTAATATTTTTCCAGCTATTATTACCATTACTGCTGTTCCACGTTGAATAATTACGTAAGCGCCATGCCCCCACGTTAACCCCAGAACGTAAGCTCAAAAAATAGCTATCACTCGACTTATCACTAATATGACTGCCTGTATTCGTCGAATTACTCCCTGTAAAGCTATAGTTTGTTAGCAATGCGGGGATCCCTTCATCCCACATTGATGGGTCAATCGTTCCCTTTGCTAAATTGGTCAAAGATGCTTGAGGAAAACTCAAATACAATCTCTGCTGATTAAAATCAAAATGGGATGATGCATAAGGAATAATTTCTTCAAAAGCTGAAAATGGCTTGCACTGAACAGGGTCTTGCGCATATTGAGCTAATTTAGGAAAAGCCTCAACACGGACACCATAAGCTTGTAATTGCTCATACGAAATACAAGGTTCTAATGATACGCCATCAGATGAATGACTAGCTTTATATTCCCTAGTGCTAAATTTTACATTCTGCTTTGCCACTGCTTGTTCATTAACATAAATATCGACCAAATACTCTCCGGGTAATTGATCCACATTGCCTTTTGACAATAAAGAAAAATCGGCAACGCTATTACTACTAATATTTTCTAAAAATTGAGAGTTAAACAATTCTTTCGCTAAAACAGGATAAGCGCTAAATATTCCCAATGTAATGCAAGAGAAAGCCAAAAGCTTCTTTCTATATCGTATTTTGTTCATTCCCTCGTTCCCTCTAATATATTGCGCAAAACTTTCTTATAAAAAAATAATAAAAGGTATCACACGACTTATCTTTCTATTAAAATTAACGCCTTATTTATTGAAGTGTCGCTTTTTGCAATTCAGAAGTGCCGCCATAATCATTGATAGTTGTAAATATTATCTGAGCACCCATATTTGCTGTTGAAGGTAACTTATAAACTGTGCTGCTCATCGGTAGGACAAGGTCAACTTTATCTATTTCACTGCCATTAACTTTCACTTCACTTAATGTGACAGAAAAAGGAGTGTTATTAACTATACGCAATTTATCACCCTCTTTTTTCCATACTAGAGCCTTATAGGAATCCATTGGGTTACCTTTCAAGCCAGCAGGTCTATAGAATAATTTCATTCTAGTTTTAATTGCTAGTTGTAAAGTATTAGCACTTTCTTCAGCTGGAGCAGGTGGAATGGCTTTTACATTGACATAATAAACCGACTCACGATCTTCAGGTAAATCCCCACCTGCACGAATAATGCGAAGCATATTTTCTTTAATAGGATCTAGTTTGAAAAGTGGTGGCGTTATAATAAATGGAGTTTTATTATTCCCTGAAGCATCTTCAACCCAAGACTGAATTAAATAAGTGCTCTTATCATTATTATTTTTTAAACTAAGATTAGCTTCTTTCTTGGAGCCATCAAATACAACTCGGGTGGAACCGACAACAACACCACCACCCGCAGCATAAATAGAGAAACTAAAACACATGAGTAAAAAAATAAGTATTAACTTATTAATAAAAAGGCTATTAAGAATCATTACATCCCCTTCGAACAAAAAACAGGCCACCAACATAGTGGCCTGAAGGAAATCAATACTATTTATATGTCAGATTAAAATCTGCTGTTGCATTAGCAGAACCTGCTTTCACATCTTTCTTAGTTGAAACGTAAGCTGCTGAGAAATAAAGGGTATTTGAACCAACTCGTAAAGCTGTATCAGCTGTTGCTGTACCTAAAGCCAATTTTTTACCTTTACCATCATAGATAGCAACACCTACGTTTTCTGCTGAACCTTGGCCACCATCAAGTGCTAAAAGGGTTGCATCGTCACCGTTAGCCTGACCTTCAAATGAAACTGCGACATTTTTGAACTGAGCTACATCACAATTTAGTAGGCTAATTTGGAATTTTTTATCCGCTGATTTAGCGCCTGCATCTGCAAATGTAGCTGTTTTAACTTGAGACATTTGAACAGTTTGATCCCAAGAATTTTGTGCCACTTCACAAGGTGCAGTTACAATATCACCAACGAATTTAACCGTACCATCTTTAGCATTCGCAACTTGACCAACACAAAGCGCAGCAAAAATAGCAGTAGCAATAATCTTTTTCATTTCTAATTCCTTTTTACTGAATCAATATATAACCCAGTGTTAAAATATTTAATTTATTAATATATTATGGTTATCACTACCACATTAATTCCCATTAATGTTTGTGGCACCTGTTTAATCCATTAACTTATTAATCCTTATGCTATTAATCTGTTAAATAGAAATAGCCAGACACACTCCATGTAGTGAAATAGAGAAAAACATAGTTTCGTAAAGTTAGTTTCCATGATTGTCATTATCTATTAAAATAATATCATTCACCTCCTAGGTTTGGTTTAAGCTAATCTAATTATTAAGAATTGAAAGCTCTATTGTATTTTCCGTAAAACAGTAGAGACATCTGAACACAGCCACAGTGCATAGGTGTATTTTGAGAGGAATAGCTATAAAATGTAATAAGACAAAAAAGCAATTTATGTAAGTTAATTATTAAATTTATGACAGATAAATATTACAAAAATATACATTGCAGCAAATTAAAACGCTCATTAAACTAATAAAAAAAACAATTAATTTTTCATTTGGCACCTGCACCTAAGTTCATCGCGCTTTAATTTACTAGCCAGAAAGGGAAAAACATGAAAACAGTACTGATAGTCGATGACCATCCAGTAGCACGGCTTGCTGTAAGAATACTATTAGAAAAAGATGACATGACCATTGTAGGGGAAACCGCTGATGGCCATGAAGCTATCCAACTTGCCAAAACACTCTCTCCCGACTTGATCATGATAGATATAGATATCCCATCACTTAATGGGATTGATGTCATGCAACGATTGCGTAAGAATAACTATACTGGAGGGCTTCTTGTGCTATCTGCAAAAGATGATGACCATTACATCCGCCGCTGTGCAAGTGTCGGTGCTAGTGGTTTCATTAGTAAACGCAATAACTTAACGGAATTACATGTCGCCATTCATGCGATTAGAAATGGATATGGCTACTTTCCACTTAATCTCAATAAAATGGATACCTCCCCGAATAATCATCTTAATGACAAACAAAAAATCGCCGAGCTCTCTACAAAAGAATTACAAGTCTTACATTTATTAGCTAAAGGGATGAAAAGCATTAACATTGCACAACAAATGCGTATCAGCGATAAAACTGTTAGCACTTATAAAAGACGACTAATGCTTAAATTAGATCTTCACAATATTGCAGAGCTATACGACTTTATTCAACGCAATAATTTGGATTAATATATCGATGCGTAACCTAATCCTAATAGTTTGCTTGCTTATTGGTCTATTTCCTTGCTCATTTTCTGCATTCCAACCTTATGAAGTCAGACTTTATAGCCAAATTGAAATTCTTCCATCAAAATTTGAATTGAATGATCGTGATTGGAGATGGCTAGGAGAAAAACAAGAATTAGCTATTGGTGTCTACGCTCCTAATAACCCCCCTTTTGATTTAGTATTAGAATCAGGAATTTATAAAGGAATTTCTGCAGATAGCATTATGACCATCATGCGTAACTTAGGTTTGCGCTTCAAAGTCATCTACTACCCAGATAGAGACATGGCATTACAGGGCCTACTCAATGGTGAGATAGATATGTTAGCTGATGATGGCAAAAGACAAAGAAACGAAAGCTATGGTTTTCTCAAAAGCGCTCCATATATTCCTGATTATCCCGTACTTATTTCACGAAAAGCGGCAATGTCCAATAAGCACCCAATACCTCACGGTGCTCGTATTGCTACGGTTCAAGGCTACCCAAGCAATGAATGGATCAAAAAATATTTTCCCGACGCAAAGATTGAACGTTTTCCTTTACCACAAAATGCATTATCTTCCGTCGCATTTGGTGAAAATGATTATTTCCTAGGCAGAATGATCGTGGCTAATTTTTTACTTGAACGCCACTATGCAACAACATTATCCACTGCTGAGATTTTCTCTAATGAAAATATTGGCCCAGTCTTTCTCTTTCACCCTAAAAATGCGCAATTAAAGCGTACTGTGGATATCATTTTAAGCTCAATATCATTAGCTCAGCATGATATTATTTTCCATCATTGGAGTTCAAAACCTGATTTATGGGCACTAAAACAATCTGTTGTATTCACACAAAAGGAAATAGATTGGCTAAAACAACACAATGAGTTAAAAGTCGTCATTAATTCACTAAATGCCCCTTTCACATTTTTTGACTCACAAAAACAATTTCATGGCCTCTCTGCGGATATACTTAATCTGATCCATTTCAAAACAAATATTAATTTTAAAGTCATTGAAGCAAGCTCTGAAAAAGATGAGATTACTTTATTAAAACAAAATAAAGGGGATTTCATTGCTTCAATTACAAAAAACTCAAAAAATGATAAAGAATTATTATTTACTCGCCCTTATGTTCTCCCCCCATTTGTTTTAATTGTTAGGGACACACCATTAGCCCATAAAAAAATTGCTCAGGCAGCAAAACTTGCGATCACCCCAGATAATGCAATTCACGACTGGTTAACAAAGAACTACCCTCAAGTGGAATTAATTGAAACTAAAGATACCTATTCTGCTTTGCAAATGGTCAATGAAGGAAAAGTGGATGGTACCATCGAGAATCTTATCAGCGCTCACTATATGATTGACCGATATTTTCGTAATCGATTAAAAATCAGCGAGCAATTAAGCGAAGACACCGCTTATATATCGTTTGCCGTAGGACGTGACCAACCTGAGTTATATAGTATATTAGATAAAACAATTGCCTCTATTCCGCCGAGAGATATATCAGTATTAACTAATAAATGGCTAGGCTCACCAGATGTTGAAATGGATACATGGACAGTATACCGTGCCGAGTTCTACACATTAGCTTGCATTGCCGCTATTCTTATTATTACATCTTTAATATGGAATTATTATTTACATCGTGAAATTCGATTAAGAAAATATACACAAAAACGCTTACAGGAACAGGCTATATTCTTAGAAACTCTTTATAATGGTACTCCTGTTCCTATTTATGTCATTGATAAAAACGGAACGATAATAAATAGCAATTCAGCATGGGAGAGCTTTTTCAGTCCTGATAATGAAAACATAAAACAACTTTCATTAACATCACAACAACACCCGCTATCGGCAATTTACCAAAAATTGTATTCTCTTTTTGATGATCCTAAGAGTCTAGTTTCTCCACCTAAACGTTATCAAATAAAAAACAGAATGGGTGAAAGGGTGATAGTGCATCAAGCCGTCGCATATAGAGACAACCAAGGTAATATTTCTGGTCTTATTTGTAGTTGGCAAGATATAACTGAACATGAACAACTCCTTACCGAGCTCTCTAGTGCTCGCCAACGCGCAGAGCATGCAAGCCAAACAAAAAGCAATTTCCTTGCTATCATGAGCCATGAAATTCGTACCCATATCAGCGCAATTATTGGGTTATTAGAATTAGCCGCCACGAATAAAAATCAACAAGATGATATTACGGAATCAATTCAAATACCGTATGAGTCCGCATTATCATTGATGGGGCTTATAGGCGATATTTTAGATATGGCAAAAATTGAGTCAGGCAAACTGGAACTCGTTCCTGAGTGGGTAAAAAGTAATGAATTAGCAACGCCCGTTGTCCGTTTGTTTGAAGGACTAGCTAAACAGAAAGGTATTTCTCTACATTATCATCTTAATGCTATCCATCCTGATGAAATATATATCGACGTTTTTCGACTACGTCAGGTTATTTCCAATCTACTTAATAACGCAATTAAGTTTACTACCGAAGGAACGATTGAGATTATCATTAATTACCTCCCCAAAAACCATGATCAAAATATTTTAAGGATCATTATTTCTGATACCGGAATGGGGATTGAAGAGAACCGACAAGAATTGATTTTTTCCCCCTATACCCAAGCTGAATCAAGCAGTAAACATAAAGGAACAGGCCTTGGCTTAGCTATTTGTAAACAACTTATATCCATGATGAATGGGACTATTACCTTATACAGCCAATTAGGGCATGGTACTCAATTTTTAATCGATATCCCCGTTAAGCATCGGAAAAATACTAGAGTTTCGCTTCCGACACTTTATAAGGCCACAAAAAATAATAAACGCTTACGAATACTTGCCGTTGATGACCACCCTGCAAATCGCCTGCTATTAGTACGCCAATTAACAAGATTTGGTCATCATGTCATTGAAGCAAAGAGCGGGAAACAAGCCCTAGAATTATGGAAAAAAAATGCAATCGACATAGTAATTACCGATTGCAATATGCCTGACATTGATGGGTTAGAATTGACTCGGCAACTACGAGAAATATCTTCCCAAACTCTAATTATTATTGGGTTAACCGCAGATGCAAGGCAAGAAGAACGCCAACGCTGTATAGAGGCTGGCATGGATGACTGCCTATTTAAACCTTTACGTCTATCTCAGATTGAAGCTCTGCTATTACGCTGTACCCTTCAACAAATAGAAGAAGATACAGAAGAGCCCATTCCTCCAATGTTAAATAGTTTAATCAATTTAGATGCATTAATGCAGTTGACTCAAGATGACCAACAGCTATTAAATAAATTACTTCAAACAAGTCTTCAAGAAAATATAGAAGATATACAACAAGCAGAACGTTTATTCGAAAAACAAGACTGGCTTAATTTAGCGCATTATTGCCATCGTTTAGAAGGTTCTAGCCAAATTATTGGTGCTAAGAAAATTGCATTGGAGTGTAAATTACTAGAAGAGTATTTCCTTACTGGTAATATATCTGATGAAGCAATATTAAAATTTAACCAAACAATGCGAACAATTAAAATCTTAAATCAAGCTATTGAAACATATCTTTCTATGCCACTTAAGTGCTAGATTTTCATGAGATAATTAGCAAACAAATAGAAAACGGGTGCGCCTTGGTGGTAATGCAAAGAAGTATGGGGTTAGAGTGTATTAAAACACTCTATCACTTGAGGTAATTTATAGCGGATCTGGGTGAATTGTTTTCCATACACAAGTTTTGTTCTATCGTCGTGTCTTCATAAGACACGATACTTTTAATTTTATCGAACTGCGAGGATGTCACACTCTACATAATGAACTTTGTCGCCAACCAAGCTCAGCGACAATAAGTTATTATTTTTCCGATTGAATAATGAAATGGTTAACTCATGATAATCACAAAAAATAAGTCAACAAAGGCTGTAAAACTAATCCTGTCAGGTAAAGACCTAAACCAAATACACTATGAGATAATAAACTCATTAACCGAGCTTTATTAGGATTTGGCATCTTACTGGCTGCAATACCTGCTCCCATCGCTGGTTGCATAATAAAATAAGGGGCAGCAACTGTAATTATTCCAAAAAGTAGCGCAGGCCATAATACAGGAGATGTAAACCAAATTTCGCCTACCAATAATATAAATATAAAGGCAAAAATAATGCCCGTTACATAGTGAACACCCCAACCTAATGCATTCTCCGCAGGAATTATTGCCTTTTGTCCGATTGATGGGCGGTGTATAAACTGCCCATTTATCATATATCCTACCCAACGTCCTACCAGTGAAAAATTTAACGTCGATTGGCCACACAGTTTAAGGATAAGCGCCCATAAATCCATCACGATGGTTGCTCCCACCCCAAGAAAAACCACTAAAATTACTATTGAGAAAGTCATTATTAATTTCCTGTTCTATGAAAACTACCCACTACTTACCATCGAATAAGTCTGTAATATTAGCTAAAGCTGAATACAACGAAGGTAAAATAATGCTTTCACCTCCCCATGGAATAAAAACCGAAATAGAGGTTGACTTAAAGTCCACTTGAAGATGTAACATTCATGCTTTGATTTATCCAATAGCATAAATAGCTTTTCGAAAAAAAATGAATCGTAGTACAACTACGGCATAACCATTATCTATTTTATAAATTGAATACAAATTGTCAGTAAATAAAGTCTAAGGCAGAATAAAGTGAGTACTTTCACAGATAACAGAAGTGCAATATTTAATAACACGTCACAAAACCTTTTAGTATGGGAACAGCAATTTAAAGCTGATGGCCCTGGTTTTACATATATGGCCAAATTTGACCATGGCGTATCCTATTCAGGTAACCTTGGGTTTGCTGAGCTGGAACAAAAAGAAGCATTAACACCCCAAACTATTTTTAATTTAGCCTCAGTATCAAAACAATTCACGGCCTTTGCTATCTTGCTATTAGAACAAAACAACAAGCTTGCTTTGCACGACCCTATTACTAAATATATTCCTGAATTACCTAAATACGCTAATGAGATTACGATTCAAGACTTGATTTATCATATTAGTGGCATGGTTGATTACATTGAATTGGCCTTGAATAAGGGGATTGATTATTCTGACGCCTTAGGACCAGAAGAAAGTTTGGCAGATTTAATTGCCTTCCCTCACCCACTTACCTCTGTCGGAACACAATTTGATTATTGTAATACGGGCTATTTTTTATTATCCATGATTATTGAGCGCGTTAGTGGCCAAAGTTATAACGAGTTCGCCCAACAATATATTTTTAAACCATTACAGATGAGTAATACTTTTATTGTTGAATCGTATCCAGTTCACACAGCGATTGCTCGAGGTTATCGTGAAAATACTGAATCTGGCTATCAATTAAGCGAAAGTCTATGGACTCAAACAGGAGATGGCGCTGTTCATTCCAATGTCTTGGACTTAATGAAATGGGGTGAGAACTATACGAGTGGGAAAGTTGGTGGTAAAAAACTAGTCGAGAAAATGCTTCAAGCATTACCTTCCCATAATAGAACAGGTGAAGTCATTGAACATCACCAGCAATATGCCTATGGAGTTATTATTTCACAACACTTTGGCTTAATGCATTTCGAACATTCTGGGGGATGGGCTGGTTATGCCACCTATTTTCTACGTATACCTGATTTAGGCTTAACCGTTGCAGTTTTAGGAAATATTGAAGATTTAGATACGCAAAAAATTGCTTATGAGATCACCGATATCATTTTGACCCAATATAAGGAATTCCATGATGCCCCTGATAAATAATGATATTGCTGCATATTGGCTGAAAGAAAAAACTTCAGGCGAATGTTATTTAAATCAAAGTGATTTAGCCGTGTATGTAAGCGCTCATATTGATGAAGACTATTTAGCGGTCGCTATCCAAGAACAAAATAAATATTGGCTTTCATTACATCCACAGCTCTGTGCTAAATTATCTATCACTCCCGATTTGACTAGAGAAGTTGCAGAAACATTGCGTGATACCCTCGCGGAACAATGGCATGGAGCAGACCAATTTTTTTATTTCAGCCAAGAAGCGTTATCAAAACTACAACAACAACAAATACTGAGTGATATTCGCGTATTAACAAATATAGATGCCGCCGTATTTCAATCTTTCTGTGAAGCATCTAGTGAAGATGATTTAGAAGGAGCGTCCGTAGAACTTGATCACTGGCTGGTATACGGATTGTTTTCCAATGACCAATTAATTGCCGTTGCGAGTATGTATCCTTGGGATGATGAAAAGTTGGCTATCGCTGATTTAGGGGTTTTAACCTTATCTGAGCATCGTGGTAAAGGCCATGCACGCGAACTTGCCTCTGCCATTTGTAAAGTCGCCTTAGAAAAAGGGTATCAACCACAATATCGATGCCAGCTAGACAATACTGCGTCCCTAGCACTAGCAAACTCGCTGGGGTTAATTCCATATATTAAATGGGATGTCATCGTTCACCCTAATGCTGAAATATAGAATCAATAGTAGAGAAAATAACTTTATGATTATTATAAGTAATATTGATCAGGACAACTTATTTGATGTATGTGAATTGACCTCTAATTCAGATGGGATCGCCACAGTATTAGAAGACTATATCTGCTGTAATGCGACATCAATTGCAGAAGCAAGTTACTTCCCAAATTTTTACCCAAAAGCCTTATATTTCCAAAATAATTTAATCGGCTTTTTTATGTATAAGACAACAAGCTCTAATTTAAAAAAAGTTATGCTTTGTAGATATATGCTTGATTATAAATTTATTGGTAAAGGATTAGGTCGAAAGTCATTCAAAGCAATCCTCGATTTTTTCTCTGCGGAAGCTATCCAGCTTATTACATTAGGGATTAATGAAAAAAACACGGTAGCGAAAAACCTGTATCAGTCATTTGGCTTTGAATTTACAGGTAATATTATTGACGGAGAGCATATTTATCATTTAAATCTATGATGTAATATGTATTAATTGCCTTAGTAAGGTAATTAATTTATCGATATTTGCTTGTTTTTAAGGGAAAAAGTCTCTATCACGAATTAGATTAACGCTCATTGGTCATCGTTTCAGTGACCAATAGTAATAGGCAGTAACACATTGTTTTTATTACTAACGGTCACTGTGACCTCTTTAAACCTTAGCGTAACCTCACCGTTATTGGCTTAACCCTTGCTGTAATCTTGCCGATTATAATTGATATTTAACACTAAAAAATTATTGTAATTTCTATCGTCCTATTTCATATTCAAATAGAACTTAACTAAAATTAATGGGGCATTATGGACAAGGCATTAATTGTTATTGACGCACAAAATGACTATCTTTCTGATGGCCGGTTTCCCTTATGGAATATTGATACTACTTTGGAGCATATATCCAATAAAATTTCAGAGTATGAAAGAACTGATGATATTGTGATTTTTATTCAACACTTATCACCACAAGGAGCCGCTTTTTTTGATGAAACAACAGATGGTTGTGAACTTATCTCTAAGCTCACTAACTTATCTCCAGGCCATTTGATTGTGACTAAAAAGCATGGTAATTCCTTTGATGAAACAAATCTCAATGACTTGCTTATAACCCATAATATTAACCATATCGAATTATGCGGGATGATGACTCAAAATTGCGTCCTATTTACTGCTATTTCTGAACAAGCAAAAAAATATAAATTATCAGTATTAGGTAACTGCTGTACAAGCGTCTCACCTGTAATCCATACTGTAGCACTGAGGGGCTTATCTAGAATAACGAATGTTATCTAAATTACTATAAATACACACCAAGGCTACGAACTCGTAGCTTTTTCTATTATCTTTGAGGTAACTTATTGATATTCACTCAGAGGACCAAATTGTCCTGCAGGTATCGCAATGCTTATTTATATTGTGGTTACTTTTATCTCATGAGCATTATTAGAGTATTGCCAGCCAGTAACGAGCCACTAATTTCAGAGTCTCTTAATGATAAATTAACTATTGAACAATATAATCAGCGGTCAATATCATTATATTTCCACCATGTCCGTTGCAATCAATCCTAACTACATTTTTTGGTCTCTGTGTTATTAATGTGTGCGCGTTTTCGAAATGAGTTATTGATGTCAATTTATGATCGATTGCGCCAGATGTATAAATAGCCTCTACTGATAGCTTACATAAATCATAGTTCATTTTTTCAGCATAAAGAAAATCCCAATCACCATAATTAGACCTTTTTCCATCTGCTACTAATGGGTCAATACCATTACTAGAATGTGCATAAAAACCAGAGCAAGCAATCATTAGCAAGCTAGCAACTATGTATCCTTTCATCTCACCATTCCATCAATTAGTTTCAGTCATGTTAGCTTAGCGGGAGTGCAAATTGAAGTTAATTAGCTGGTGGCACATAGCCTGGAAACATAATCAAAGTGCAATACATTATTAGAAATATAATTACGACTAACACCGTCATCCCAACCCAAGGATCCCATGGTTTCATTGAAAATCTCCATTTTTCATTGATAAAACATTATCCTGGAATGTTGGCATTTGGCGCTATAGTCATAGTGCATTTTGCTATAGCGAATATAATAGAGAAATATATTAAGTACCCAAGCCAATTACGCATATCACCCCCTCCAGTTGTATAGAAAACAAATACTAGGATAGATGCAGATTTCAGGCAATAACCAGCAATACCCCCAACAGTATGGAAAATAAGTGTTGATGATAATAACGCTTGGTATGCAGGATTAAAAAGAGCAGGAATAGAAAACTTCCGCTTTCATGATCTGCGGTATACATGGGCGAATTGGTTGATTCAGTCTGGCGTCCCGCTTTCAGTTCTACAAAAGATGGGCGGCTGGAAATCGGTTGATATGGATATGGTGAGAAGATATGCCCACTTAGCACCTAATCTTTTAACTGAACATGCGAAGCAAATAGACAATATTTTCGATACTTGCGTCCCAAATACGTCCCAGTTAGGAAAAGTGGAGAATTTTAAATGATGGTAAGTGATTGAAAATTAATGGTACGCCCTACAGGATTCGAACCTGTGACCTACGGCTTAGAAGGCCGTTGCTCTATCCAACTGAGCTAAGGGCGCATTGATAATGCAGGCAGCCTATCTGGCTGATGGCGTTGAATTATACGGTTGCTGAGCGCTGAGTCAATGGCTTTTCGCTACTAAAATAACTATATGCTCATTTTATGTAATAGTTTGAACTGACAATGGCGTTAACTTCTGACAAAATAGAGTCATTACCGTGTCTCATATATGGATTAAGTTACAGATGTTAGCAAAAATTATTGATGGGAAAACGATTGCGCAGACAATTCGGCAAGAAGTTGCCCAAAAAGTACAATTACGTTTAGAACAAGGAAAACGTGCTCCCGGCCTTGCCGTGATTTTAGTCGGTGCTAACCCTGCTTCACAAATCTATGTCGGCAGTAAACGCCGTGCTTGTGAAGAAGTCGGTTTTATTTCGCGTTCTTATGATTTACCGGACACAACGACAGAAGCTGAATTACTCAAGCTCATTGATGATTTAAACCAAGACCCTGAAATTGATGGAATTTTAGTTCAACTTCCATTACCTGCGGGTATTGATAACGTCAAAGTCATTGAGCGTATTCACCCAGACAAAGACGTGGATGGGTTTCATCCATACAATGTCGGCCGACTGTGCCAACGTGCACCACGCCTTCGCCCATGCACCCCAAAAGGAATTGTTACTCTGCTTGAACGTTGTGGTATCAACACCTATGGTTTAAATGCTGTAATTATTGGTGCATCGAACATTGTTGGTCGTCCAATGAGCCTAGAGCTTCTGCTAGCAGGCTGCACCACAACAGTAACCCACCGCTTTACTAAAGATTTAGAGCACCACGTTCGCCATGCTGATTTAGTGGTCGTTGCTGTGGGGAAACCTAATTTTATTCCTGGAGAATGGATTAAACCAGGTGCAATTGTGGTCGATGTCGGTATCAACCGTTTAGAGAGCGGAAAAGTCACCGGAGATGTCGATTTTGACGAAGCCGCGAAAAACGCAGCTTGGATAACCCCCGTTCCTGGTGGTGTTGGCCCAATGACCGTTGCGACTTTAATTCAAAACACCCTTCAGGCATGTGAAGAGTACCACGATATTTAATGTAATTTTGGAGTTATCATGGATATATTCAATTTAAATGGCCACCCACACGTTGAATTGTGTGATTTGCTGAAAATTGAAGGCTGGGCGGAAAGCGGTGCAATGGCAAAAGCCATGATTGCAGATGGCTTAGTTGAAGTTGATGGCGTGGTCGAAACACGTAAACGCTGTAAAATTGTCGCGGGTAAAATCGTTTCAATGGGCAGCGAAAAAATTAGAGTTGTAGAATAATACCGTTAGATAGGCTGAAATATTTCAGCCTATTTCCTTTCTAAAACCAATAGTGCCCTCCCTCCCCCTTTTCTTCAAAGTAACAATATTTATTGTAAGAACGATAAAATGCTTTTTTAGGTTTTAGACAAATTTTTTCTGTGATCACTTTTTCTGTAATAAGCATCTAAACAATTACGCATATTGAAAATTTAATTCATTGTTTTATATAAACAAATAATTTCAGCAACCACTTCAGCTTTGTCATTAAACACACAAATCACACCCTTATAAAATTTAACTTAGATCTCATTTTTTGTATTTCACATGTTAATCGCATAGACAAGATTAAACGATTCAGCTAACCTTGTTAACGATAACATGATTAACAAATAATCAGATCCGCTTGCAAGTCTTCTGGCTGATCCGGCTACGAATAATAATCAGGAGAAATTATGTTTAACTTACCAATAAGCGATATCCACCTTGCAGCTGCTGCATCTGATAAAAAAAATGCAATAGAACAAGTTGCCAAAGCATTAGAAAATGCAGGCTATGCAAAAAGCGGTTATGCGCAAGGAATGCTTAACCGGGAAACCCAAGCGCCTACCTTTTTAGGGAATGGTATCGCTATCCCACACGGGACAGTAGAGACGCGAGATCAGGTATTAAAAACGGGTTTTGCTGTCTTTCAATTCCCTGATGGTATTGATTGGGGTGATAACCAAACTGCTTATATTGTTATTGGCATTGCCGCTCAATCAAATGAGCATCTCGAATTGCTACGCCAATTAACCCACATAATCAGTGATGAACACACCGCTGATGCTATAGCCAAAGCTGACACCGCCGAAACCTTAAAGCAACTTCTAATGGGTGAGCGCCAAACTCAACCGGTGAAATTTGATGAATCAATGGTCACGGTTAGTGCTCAAGTTGATAATATAAATACATTGAAAATACAGAATATTATTAACCTACAAAACGCTGAAGCTATCAGCACCGACTTTATTTCTCGAGTTCTCACTCAAACCCCGTCATATTTAGGTCAAGGTATTTGGTTAAGTGATAGTCCAATCGGAAACATTGAGAATGCGATTGCGATATCGACGGTAAAAAAACCATTTAGCTTTCAAGGTAACCCCGTCAGCATTCTAATTACCCTCTCTTACGCTAATTATCAAATAGAGACTTTGTTACTAAAAATAAACAATTTATTGAAAAATAAAGAAGCAAATCTCATTCTCGAAAATGATAACGTTAACAAACTAATTGATTTATTGCGTCCTGATGACTCACACACAGAAAGTGATTCATTGAATACAAACATATCTGGAATAACTCAGGACTTCACCATTCTTAACCCACATGGGTTACATACGCGGCCTAGCACTCAGTTAGTCACTGCTATTAAGCAATTCGAAAGCACGATTACAGTCAGTAATCTTGATGGTACTTCGACTCCCGTAAATGGTCGAAGCTTAATGAAAATTGTCAGCTTAGGGGCTAAATGTGGGCATCGTTTACGCATTCACGCAGAAGGTGTAGATGCACAAGAAGCCATCAATACCATTGGTGAGGCAATCAATTCAGGACTTGGAGAAAAAGTCGCATGAGCAGAAGAGTCGCAACGATCACGTTAAACCCTGCCTACGATTTGGTTGGGCTATTACCTGATATTCATCGCGGGGATGTGAACTTAGTCAAAACAGCAGGCCTTCATGCCGCTGGAAAAGGCATAAATGTGGCTAAAGTACTTAAAAATTTAGGGATTGATGTCACTGTTGGTGGTTTTTTGGGTAAAGAGAATCAAGATGGCTTCCAAAAAGCCTTCAGCGAAACAGGAATTGCTAACCGCTTTCAAGTTGTTGAAGGCCGCACCCGCATCAATGTCAAACTAACAGAGCAAACTGGTGAAGTTACCGATTTTAACTTTTCAGGATTCAGTATTGCTAAAGCGGATTGGCAGCGTTTCGTCACCGACTCATTAAGCTGGGCGGGTCAGTTCGATATGATTTGCGTCAGTGGCAGTTTACCTCAGGGCATTGATTTAAATGATTTTACTCAATGGATGTTACGCCTTAGAGAACAATGTATGTGTGTCATTTTTGATAGCAGCCGCGAGGCCTTTGTCGCTGGGCTCAAAGCTTCTCCTTGGTTAGTAAAACCTAATCACCGTGAACTTGAAATTTGGGCCGGAAAACCGCTCCCTACCCAGCAAGATATCGTAAATGCCGCAAATCAACTTCGACAACAAGGTATTGCCCATGTGGTGGTTTCTTTAGGCGAAAAAGGCGCTATGTGGGTCAATTCATCGGGCGCTTGGTTTGCTAAACCACCTGAATGTGAGGTTATCAGCACCGTTGGCGCAGGGGATTCAATGGTAGGTGGATTAATTTACGGGCTAATGATGAGGCAAACAAGTGAGCACACACTTCGCTTAGCTACCGCGGTTTCTGCACTTGCTGTCTCTCAACCCAATGTCGGTATCACAGACCGAGCGCAACTTGCACATATGATGACGAAGGTTGATTTACAACCGTTTACGGCTCAATGAGGATGAAAAACATGAAAATATTAATCGCTCCAAGCCACCAGCAAGGCCCTGCTATTTGCTGGCTAGCCATCGATGCCTTAAAAAATGTATCTGCCTTACAAAATATCACCTTCACAGAACAACTTACTGATGCAGATATTGTGATTTGTTTCGATACTCAGTTGCCGGAAAATTTTAATTGCTCAGATAAAAAAGTCTATTTCGGTCACCCCGATGTCGCTGTTAGGCAACCTGCTGAATTTCTGTCATCTGCAATTAACGAAGCGACATTGTGTGAGCAAAAAATTACCGAGCCGCAGCATGCGAAAGCTTACTCTGTATTAGCCGTTACCGCTTGCCCAACAGGGGTTGCGCACACTTATATGTCCGCGGAAGCACTTGAGGCTGAAGCAAAAAAACGAGGCTGGAATATCAAAGTCGAAACCCGGGGCTCTGTCGGGGTTGGAAATGAAATTACGCCAGAAGAGATAGCACAAGCTGATTTAGTCATTGTCGCTGCCGATATCGAAGTCAATGTGGATAAGTTTTCGGGGAAGCCAATGTACCGCACCTCCACCAGTGCCGCATTGAAGAAAACAGCACAAGAAATGGATAGAGCAGTAGAAGAAGCAAATATATTCACACCACAAAGCGGAAAAACATCAGCCCAAACGAGTAGATCGACAGAAAAACGCGGAGTGTATAAGCACTTACTTACCGGGGTATCATACATGCTCCCTATGGTTGTCGCTGGGGGATTATGTACTGCGCTTTCATTTGCTTTTGGTTTAGACGCATCCAATGTCGAAGGCTCTCTGGCTTGGGCACTTAGCCTAATTGGCGGACAAACAGCCCTTGCATTAATGGTGCCTGTACTATCGGGTTATATCGCCTATTCCATTGCTGACAGAACGGGGTTAACCCCAGGTTTGGTCGGCGGGGTACTTGCAACCACTTTAGGTGCAGGGTTCTTAGGTGGGATCATTTCCGGTTTTCTTGCCGGTTATAGTGCTCACTTTATTAGTACCCGATTAAAATTGCCGCAAACTATGGAAGCGTTAAAGCCAATTCTAATCGTACCGCTCATTTCCACTTTATTCACGGGTTTAGCGATGATCTATGTCATTGGCCACCCTGTAGCGTGGTTAATGGATTGGCTAACTAACTGGTTAAATACCATGGGAACCACTAATGCGGTGATCTTAGGCGCAATTCTAGGGGCGATGATGTGTACGGATATGGGAGGCCCAGTCAATAAAGCGGCATATGCCTTTGGTGTCGGTCTATTAAGTTCACAAACCTATGCGCCAATGGCAGCAATTATGGCGGCAGGAATGGTGCCACCTCTGGCAATGGGCGTTGCAACACTATTAGCACGACATAAGTTTGTACCTGCTGAACGCGAAGCGGGTAAAGCCTCTTTTGTTCTCGGTTTATGTTTTATTTCAGAAGGTGCGATCCCATTTGCGGCCAAAGACCCGATTCGTGTTCTCCCTACTTGCATTATTGGTGGCGCAATAACAGGGGCGCTATCCATGTATTTTGGTATTCAGCTAATGGCACCTCACGGTGGTTTATTTGTGCTGTTAATACCCGGAGCTATTAATCATGTATTGATGTATTTATTCGCGATAGTGGCTGGTACGGTGGTTTCAGGTGTGCTTTATGCCATTGTCAAAAAAGCGACACCTAAAGAAGCCCAACAAGAAATGGCGAGTATCGCTTAATCACACAACTTTAAGTTCCATTCCTAGTCCCTGTTGGTAGTCTTATTCCCCCCCTTAATTGGGGGGCTTTTTATCCAATGAGAAAAAGATAATATTATTACTCGAAGGCCTTTCTATTAGTTCAATATAACTATGCTGATATGAATCTAAACTTAAATTTTCTCGGTTTCTGATTACTTCACTGAGGTATTGAACAAATTTTTGATTTGTCCCCACTTCAGAATCGCTAACTCCTGAGCAATTTGTAATATGGATCATTGGAGCGATGAATTTTTGCTCAGTATTATTAACAGTCATACTGTAACTATCTACAATTAAATTATCCATTGTCTTTACTGGTGCTGTTCTTAAAAGTTTTATCTTCAATTCCGCAAAATTTTGTACTTTCCCTACATTAAAAAAAGATGAATACCCGTGAGTTTCAAAAACAGTTGTCGGTGACAAGACAACAACAGCGATTGGCTTTTCCTTCAGTATCTTTGTTAGACATTCTATTAGTGGAGGCTTGTTAGGAGCATTAAGAGACAATGAAGCATCTTTTATCTTTATATTTTTAATTGTTTTTTTGTCTATATTCGGAGTAACTTTTGGGGAGGAGTTATCGACTTTGCCAATATAACTAATAAAAGTTCGTTCTAATGGTACAACCCTCTGAGAAGGGTTGAAAAAGTTTCGGAGTTTTTGAGTAAACCTCGTAACTGGCTGATTAATTTTATTTTTTATTCCTTTTATGCATCTAGTGATATTTTTGGATGCATTACTTGAAACTTTATGAGTTTTTTTATATTCCTTGATGGCAAGTTTATACCTATCACTATATGGTTTAAATTCCATAATCCTCCCTATAATATCGCTGTTAATTTAAACAATATTTCATTAACAACGATTATTTTATAAGTGAATAACTATGTCTTTCAAATTTAGCCATCCAAATAAAAACAGTTAGATATCTATATCTAACCGCTTAAATATTTATAAGTTTTTTAACTCAATTAGTATTCGAAATATGACTCTTATTAATACGCTAAATAGTTCGTGTTGTGGCTAGGCGCCGAACGCGGATAACTTGGGGAGCATACAAAAGTATGTGACCCAAGTAGCCAAGTGATGGCAACACCGCCACAGCGCGAAATATGACGCGTATTATTTGCGACGCCAAGTGGTCCCCTGTGCCCCATCCTCAAGCACAATCCCCATGGCAGTAAGTTCATCACGAGCCGCATCCGCTTGTGCCCAATCTTTATTCTTACGTGCATCTAGGCGTTGTTGAATTAATGCCTCAATTTTTGCCACTTCCGCATCATCTTCAGTTTGTGCACCGCCTTTTAAAAAGACTTCAGGGTCTTGTTCTAATAAACCCAGCACGCTTGCTAACTCACGCAATTGTGCAGCCATACCATTTGCTGCTGACATATCTTCTGATTTCAGGCGGTTAACTTCACGAACCATGTCAAATAATACCGAATAGGCTTCAGGTGTATTAAAGTCATCATTCATCGCTTCAATGAAACGTGCTTTAAATTCATCACCACCTGCAGGCACAGCTGACTTATCCGTACCACGCAACGCAGTGTACATGCGCTCAAGCGCAGTACGTGCCTGTTTCAAGTTCTCTTCTGTGTAATTCAGTTGGCTACGGTAATGGCCTGATAACAGAAAATAACGCACCGTTTCTGCATCGTAATACTCAAGCACATCACGGATAGTAAAGAAGTTATTGAGAGATTTAGACATTTTCTCTCTGTCTACCATCACCATTCCTGAATGCATCCAATAATTCACGTAAGGGCCATCATGGGCACAGGTAGATTGCGCAATTTCATTTTCATGGTGAGGAAACATTAAATCAGAGCCGCCACCGTGAATATCAAAATGGTTGCCTAACGTTTTGCTGTTCATGGCCGAACATTCAATGTGCCAACCTGGACGGCCTAAGCCCCATGGGGATCTCCAGCTTGGTTCGCCTTCTTTAGACATTTTCCACAAGACGAAGTCCATTGGATTACGTTTTACATCAGCAACTTCGACGCGAGCACCTGCTTGCAGCTGTTCTAAATCTTGACGCGATAACAGTCCATAATTTGGATCAGTTTTGACTTCAAACATCACATCGCCATTCGCAGCAACATAGGCATGACCACGCTCTATCAAGCTTTGGGTTAATTCAATAATTTCACCAATATGACGTGTTGCGCGTGGTTCGCTATCAGGACGTAAAATATTTAACGCATCGAAATCTTTATGCATTTCAGCCAACATACGCGTTGTTAGCTCTTCGACACTTTCATTATTTTCTGCCGCACGTTTAATGATTTTATCGTCAATATCGGTGACGTTGCGTACATAATTTAAGTCATAACCCAAATAACGTAAATAGCGGCTAATTGCATCAAACGCCACAAATGTACGGCCATGGCCGATATGACACAAGTCGTAGATAGTGATGCCACACACATACATCCCAATCTTCCCTGCTTGGATGGGCTTAAACTCTTCTTTTTGACGACTTAGTGTATTAAAAATTTGTAGCATCTGAACTTTTCCATTTATTTGAAAAATGATTATCGATTTCTACCGATAAAATATCATGTTATTGAACCCCGATCACCTTAAGAATGCAAGGGTTTACCCCGCTTCCTTTTCAGTTTATTGATTAGGTTTAATACACATCTATTATGCTATAAACGGCCGACTAAGCTTCCTTCCGCTTCAAGTCAGGTTTTATCTGTGATATAAACGTGCTGATCTCAACGCTTTCGCAAGTTAGCGCACAAAAAACAATTATTCAGGATAGCTATTATGGTTACATTTCATACCAATCACGGTGACATTGTTATCAAAACGTTTGACGATAAAGCCCCCGTTACTGTCGAAAATTTTTTAACTTACTGCCGTGAAGGTTTTTACAATAATACCATTTTCCATCGTGTTATTAATGGCTTCATGATCCAAGGCGGTGGTTTTGAGCCAGGGATGGAACAAAAAAACACTAAAGCACCTATCAAAAATGAAGCTAACAACGGTCTAAAAAATACCCGTGGTACTTTAGCGATGGCTCGTACTAACGACCCGCATTCTGCAACAGCACAATTTTTTATCAACGTTGCTGACAACGACTTCTTAAACTTCCGTTCAGAACGCCCTGATGGCTGGGGTTACTGCGTGTTTGCTGAAGTGGTTGAAGGTATGGACGTTGTTGACAAAATCAAAGGTGTCTCAACAGGTCGTAGCGGCTTCCACCAAGACGTTCCACGCGAAGACGTCATCATTGAAAAAGTGACGGTCAGCGAGTAAACCTGAACGCATGTCCACTTACATCATTGCAGATTTGCATTTGAGTGAAGATGAACCGGCGATCACCGCCGGTTTTATTAATTTTATTCAACAGCAAGCCATCCATGCCGAAAGCCTATATATTCTCGGTGATTTTTTTAATTATTGGGTGGGCGATGATGATGCCAATCCGCTGCATCAGCTAGTTGCCAATGAATTGAAACAGCTCACAGAACGCGGTATTCCCTGCTATTTCATTCATGGAAATCGAGATTTTTTAATTGGTAAACGCTATGCGAAACAGTGTGGCATGACCATACTCCCACAAGAAACATTGCTCGAACTTTATGGTAAGCGCATTTTAATTCTGCATGGTGATACTTTATGCACAGATGATGCCGCCTATCAAAATTACCGTAAAAAAGTTCACACGCCTTGGATCCAACGAGTATTTTTACTACTCCCGCTCTTCGTACGTCGCCGTATCGCACAAAAAATGCGGCAAAATAGCCAATATGCAAGCAGCATGAAAGCCGAGTCGATTATGGACGTCAATTCACAAGCCGTTATTGATGCATTACAAAGGCACCAAGCGCAATGGATGATCCATGGTCATACTCACCGGCCTGCCATTCATGAGATAAATATTGGTGGTAAATTGCATTATCGAGGTGTATTAGGTGCGTGGCACCACGAAGGTTCAGCCTTTGTGATTAACGAGCAAGGCATTGAACTAACTTTCTTTCCCTTTGAGTAATTTTGCCTGACTAACCATTTTCAATATCTCCCACAACTGTTTGCTTATTTATTAATCACGCAAACGTTTTCCTTGCTGCTTTACCATGATATGATCAAGACAATTCAATTTCCCACCTCAGGGTGATGTTTTTTTTCAATACAGGAAAGCACCAAATGACTGCCCAAGTTCCTGCTCAATCTGCGGCAAAAATCGCCATTGTTATGGGTTCGAAAAGTGATTGGACGACCATGCAGCACGCAGCTGATGTATTAACAGAACTCCAAATCCCTTTTCATGTCGAAATCGTCTCTGCGCACCGAACACCAGATAAACTATTTTCTTTTGCTGAAACCGCCAAAGAGAACGGCTTTGATGTGATTATCGCGGGCGCGGGTGGTGCCGCACATCTACCAGGAATGATTGCCGCTAAAACATTAGTCCCTGTTTTTGGTGTTCCGGTACAAAGCGCTGCATTGAGTGGTGTTGATAGCTTATATTCTATCGTGCAAATGCCTAAAGGCATTCCTGTTGGTACGCTAGCCATCGGTAAAGCAGGCTCAGCAAACGCAGCGCTGTTAGCCGCGCAAGTATTAGCGATAAGTGATACTGCTATTTTCAATCGCCTCACCGCATGGCGAGAAGCGCAAACCAATGATGTGTTAAACAACCCAGACCCGAGGAACGCCTAATGAAACCCGTTTGCGTGCTTGGTAATGGCCAATTAGGCCGTATGCTACGCCAAGCTGGCGAGCCATTAGGCATTGCCGTTTTTCCTGTTGGTCTTGATGCAGAGCCCGAAGCGGTGCCTTATCAACAAAGCGTCATCACCGCGGAAATTGAACGCTGGCCGGAAACCCCGCTAACCAAAGAATTAGCTCGCCATAATGCCTTTATTAACCGTGATATTTTTCCACGTTTAGCGGATAGGTTTCCACAAAAAAGCTTATTTGATAGTTTGCAACTTTCCACTGCACCTTGGGCACTATTAGAAACCCCCGAACAATGGCCTGAATTATTTGCCAAACTCGGTGATTTTCTCATTGTAAAACGCAGAACTGGCGGCTATGACGGGCGTGGTCAATGGCGTGTTCGCCCTGGTGATGAAAAAGACTTACCCGCTGAAATTTACGGTGAATGTATCGTTGAGCAAGGTATTCCCTTTGACGCCGAAGTCTCTGTCATTGGTGCCCGAAACGCAGCGGGAAAATCCGTTTTTTACCCGATAACCCATAATTTGCACCAAGAAGGCATTTTACGTACAAGCGTAGCTTTCCCTAAGTCGACTAACCCGCAGCAGGAACAAGCTCAAGCCATGCTTAGCGCTGTCATGGATGAGTTAGGCTATATCGGTGTAATGGCAATGGAATGTTTTGTCGTGGGTGATAACCTACTGATTAACGAGATTGCGCCTCGAGTACACAATAGCGGCCACTGGACACAAAATGGCGCATCCATTAGCCAATTTGAGCTGCATTTACGTGCCATATTAGACCTACCGATGCCGTCACCTGAAGTGTATAGCCCTGCTGTTATGGTCAATTTAATCGGTACTGATGTAAATATAGACTGGCTGAGCTTACCCCTCGTTCACCTTCACTGGTATGAGAAAGAGGTACGCCCTGCTCGTAAAGTTGGCCATTTAAACCTTTCTCATAGTGACCACAACCAGTTATCTGCAACACTTAACGCATTGGCTTCACTTTTGCCAAATGAGTACAAAAGTGGCATTGAGTGGGCAAATGCAAAATTAGACTGGTACTCTCATCAATAAATAGGGAAAATAGCCCTATTCGATGCCCGAAACTATTTTCGGGCATTATGCTATTTTCGCCGTCATCCAGAAAACAAATATCCTGATTTAAGGTGTTCGGCATTACTGGAGTCAATATGTCCTCGCAGACTTTTAGTCCTTTTTATCAGTGGTGCATTCTTGTTCTGTTAGGACTTGTTTATTTTTTAGCCACCGCGACAACCTTTACCTCTCTTGGCGTGGTCTTGCCTGAAATGATAAGTGAGCTCAAATGGAGCTGGAGCGAAGCTGGGTTTGGCTTTACGCTACTGGGCTTAACTTGTGGACTTGCGAGTTTTCTCCCTTCTTTGTTGATCCGTAAAGTCGGTGTACGGGCTACTTTATTGCTAGGTACCAGTGTCTTTGTTGCGGGCTTTTATAGTCTTTATTCCACCCAAGCCATTAGCACCTATTTTTTAGGTACCGCATTAATTGGTGTTGGTTTCACCTTACTCGCCACCGTCCCGGGGACTTACGTACTTTCGCGGCTATTTGAAAAACAATCCCTTGCCTTTGGGTTATATTTCACCATCGGGGGCTTGGGGGGTGTTGCAGGCCCTTGGATTTACTTTTACGCATCAAACCAATTAGGCTCATGGCGCATGCATTGGGTTCTATGTGCTGTTTATCTTAGCATCGTCACGTTAATCACGATTTTCATGCTACGTGAAGGTAAAAAAGAGCAAGAGCACGCAAAAAAGGTGATGCAGAAACAAGTTAGTGACGCAAGTAAGCCTATTTATCGCACTGCTGAAGTATGGACAGTCGGCAGAGCGCTACGTACATGGCAGTTCTACTTGATTGCTGCGACTTATACCTCGTTTTTATGGTGTGGCATTACCGTTAACAGTTTTGCTGTTGCCCATATTGAAGAGCGTGGATTTGGCATGACCGTGGCGGTTTCATTATTAAGCACAATGGCATTTGTGAATGCATTCTCAAGATTTATTGGTGGAGCCGCTGGTGAATGGTTAGAACCGAAGAAACTATTAATCGGTAGCCTAATTATCATGGTGTTAGGTGTTATTTTCCTCAGTATTGCCACGTCATGGCTATGGTTAATTTTGTTTGTGTTATGCGTTGGTATTGGTTATGGCATGACCTTTTTGGCATCCAGTGTTTTACTGTCAAATTATTTTGGTCGAGGCCCATACCTAGAGCTATTCTCTGTGGTAAATTTAATCTCAACCGTTGCCTGTTTAGCGCCTTTCATTGCCGGTGGTATCAAAGACTTAACAGGCAGTTTCACCCCTGCATTTTTGGTTATTGCCGCGCCTGTTATCGTCATTTTATTGCTTACTTTGATGATGAAGCCCCCTGCCCTCAATCACAAATAAAAAATCCCGAGTGATTAGCTCGGGAAAAATTGAAACCAAAGGGAAAATAAGCTTAAGACCAGATATTGGATCAAAACATAGCGTTTATTTGCGCCTCCGAAAAATCAAACAGAGGCGCAAAATTAATTAGGGTTTTAACAGCTCGGGGACTTTTAATAAGATAAATTCATTATCATCCGCTTTATTTGGTTCACGGCTAGATGAGAACGGAAAGTTATTGTCATTACCAACAATAATGTGTTCGCTATCAACCACATCAACGTTTTCAATGGTGAAGAATGGGAAGGTAAACACGCCATCATTTAATGGTTTTCTTGCCATATTACTTGGGTCTTTGATATTCATTAAATCAATATAAGCTTGTTTATCTATTACTTTACAGTGTTATATATCTATTAATATTCTCAAAAATTCATTATTCAACCATACTTATTATAAATAATATAATAAAAAATACTTTTATTAATATTAAAACCACTCATATAAAACCCTACCTGTTAGAGGTATATTTTAACATTTCATTGTGATGCATCACTAATAAATAAAAACAAACTACATTTTAATAAAACTTTAATTACACATAAGCTGTATTTTACATTAAATTCAAAAAGCATCAATTCGATGCCTCGAAAATGGGATAAAACAATGTCTAAGTTAAGTAAAGAGATTAAAGAAAATAATGCCAATGTAAAGTTGGCATCTAATGAAAGAAGCTCTCGTGAAACATTAGTAAAGTCTATGCTAGAAAGTGTTTCAGGAGGTTGGGTTAACGTTTTTGCACGTTGGGATAAGCAAATATAACTAATCAACGGTAGGGCTTTCCCTACCGTGTAGATAAGGAAAGACTATGGATAAAATAAAGCATCTAGAAGTCATCTTAAAAGTCAGTGAAAGATGCAATATTAATTGCACATATTGCTATGTATTTAACCTTGGAAATGAAGTTGCAATAAATTCCAAGCCAATTATTTCCAGTGAAATTATTAATCATTTAGTTGAATTTTTTGAACAAGCAACTACAGAATATGATATTGAATCAATTCAAGTTGATTTTCATGGTGGGGAACCATTAATGATGGGCAAAAAAAGATTTATAGCAGCCTGTCAGAAATTAATTTCAGGAAATTACAATAATACTAAGTTATATTTAGCTTGCCAAACTAATGCTATTTTAATAGACCCTGATTGGATAGATATATTTTCCAAATATAGTATAAGCATAGGTGTATCTATTGATGGCCCTAAGCATATAAATGATAAACATAGATTAGATACAAAAGGTCGTAGCACTTACGATAACACTATAAAAGGCTTTAAATTACTCCAAAATGCTTGGAGAGAAGGAAAACTTAAAGATCAACCTGGAATTTTATGTGTTGCCAATCCCAATGTTAGCGGAAAAGATATATATAGGCATTTTGTTGATGAATTAGAATGTACTAAATTTGATTTTCTCATACCTGATGAAACTCATGATACATGCATTGATCCAACACATTTATCAGAATTTTATTGCTCTGCTTTAGATGAGTTTTTTTTAGATTCAAATAATGATATTTATATTCGTTATTTTCATACAAATATTCAGTCTATGTTAAAATCTGATTTTACACCAACAATGGGAGTGAGCAAAACTAGTAATGATATAATTGCTTTAACTATTAGTTCAGAAGGAGATGTTTATATAGATGATACTCTTAGAGGGACAAATGACGATATTTTTTCTGTTATTGGAAATATAAAAAAAACCAAATTTAGAGAAACATTAAGCTCATGGCAAATGGAAAAATATATGCAAATTAATAGTCAACTACCTTCTGATTGCGTTAATTGTATTTGGAAAAAAACATGCTCTGGTGGTAGACATATACAGCGATATTCTAAAGCTGATAATTTTAATAGAAAATCAGTGTTTTGCCCTTCAATAAAAAAAATATTAAGTCGGGCTGCATCGCATTTATTAGAATCAGGGGTGCCTGAAGAATTAATTATGGATAATTTAGGAATTAAATCATGATTAGAGCTTTACTTTCAATTTACTTACTCACTAACTTATCATTTTCAAGTGAAGGTAGTCAATTAGGGGTTTTAAGTTATAATAAAATTGGAATCCCTATCATTGATTTAGAAATAGAGAATGAAAAACTATCATTAATGCTTGATACGGGAAGCAGTGAAGGCTTTCATTTAAAAAATGACAATATAAAGAAAATATTTAACAATGAAAGTTTAGGTGTAAAAAATAAAGTCCCATATAGATATATGGATATATTAGGAAATGAAAATAATGTGACATCATGGACTGTTGATAAACTATCTATTTCAAATGTAATTTCTAACAATGTTAAAATTGTTGAACTACAACCATGGGGGCTTAACATAGGAGAGAAAATTATTCAAACAGAAGTTGTTGGCCTTGGTATTTTTTATGAAAAAAAATAATTTTAGATTTTAAAAAAAACAAATTGATAATTTTAAAAGACACACCAGAATATATTAAAAATTGGTCATCCTATCCAATAGAACAAACTAAATCAGGATTGAAAATAATTGCATATGCTCAAAGTAAACCATTGAATTTTATTATTGATACTGCAGCATCACACTCTATTATATTTTCCAGCAGGCTTCCAAATAGAAACAAACATCTAGGATGTAATGTAATTTCCTCTGAAGCTTTGAGCTCTGATTGCAATGTACAAAATATCTTAATAAGGGATAATAAAGGCAACATACAGAATGAATATGCTATCACAATAAACTCTCTTCCTCCTAAAAACATAGAGTTTGATGGGCTACTTGGAATGTCATTTATGAAAAACAAAATAATACTGATAGACCTAGCCACAAAAGTTTTATATATACAGAGTTAATCCCATGAAAAAAAACAAATCTATATTTAGGAGCGAATCTATATTATATAAAGAAAAAACATTAATAGGGAGATACAGTGCATTTCCATCATCTATATTACCAATAGTATTTTTATGTTTACTTTCAACTTTAACCCTCATAGTATTTATATTTTTTTCCAACTACTCCCAAAGAGTATTAGTAAAAGGTAAGATAATATATTCACCTTCTGCTATAGAAATAACGATTAAAAAAAGCGGAATAATAAAAGAAATAAATATAAATCAAGGAAGTAAATTAAGTAAGGGAGATGTAATAGCATTCGTATCTCACGATACAAGATATTTCGGAAGTGAGAAAGACATAAAAACCATTGAGATTTCGAAGATGAAAATTGAAGAACTATCAGAAATGGAGTCTAAAATAAAAAAAGACCACGATGACGAAGAAAAAAATCTATATGAAAGATTCGCCCACAAAGATAAAGAAATAATAGTAATTAAATTAGCCAAAGAAGATGAGTTATTACGTAATATTAATTTAAAAGAAAGAATGGATTTTTATAAGATTTCACGAAAAAAAGGTATAACAACCATTCAAGAGAGTATAGGGGCAGAAAACGATTATTTCAACTCATTATTTAAAATAAATAATTATAAAATTAGCATAGAAAAAGCTATTGGTGAAAAACTCCAAATAGCAGATGAAATAAAAAAAATAAAATCAAAAAAAAACCAATTATCAATAAATATAGAACAACAAAAAACAAACCTCCAACAACAGATTATAAATTCAGCTTCTAATCTTGAATCAATTATCACCTCACCTATTGATGGTATTGTTTCTTCTCTAAATATAGTCAATGGACAAAGAATAGAAGAAAATAAAATAATTGCAGTAATAATTCCAAATAATTCGGTTGCATTAATAGAAATATTAACCCCACCTTCTACAAAATCATATTTAAATGTAGGGCAAACCGTTATTATGCGTGTCGATTCTCAGCCATGGAAATGGTTTGGAAAAATATCAGGAAAAATAATTTCTATAAGTACCACACCAAATAACTTATCAGAAAATAAGGTTTTCTTTCGTGTATTAGTTACTCCTGATAATAAATTACTATACCTACCTGCAGGAGTACACGTAAATGCGGATATATTAACCCTAAAGAGACGTATTTGGGAGTGGTTATTCATTCCACTAAAATTTAACGTAAACCATATTAATGATAGGAATTGAGTTATGTTTTCATTAAAAAAGAGAACACCTTTGATTTTACAGTCCGAGTCCAGCGAATGTGGGCTTGCTTGTTTGGCAATGATTTCAGGTTATTTCGGTAAAAATATAGATATTACATCAGCAAGAAATATCCATACTACAACAAATAATGGCATGACACTGCAAGAAGTTATTACTGCTTTTGAAAAAATAAACATGACAGCTCGAGCTGCTAGAATAGAAATTGATGAACTTAAATCATTACGAAACCCAACCATTCTTCATTGGAAATTAAATCATTTTATTGTTTTAATTAAAATAACATCTCATAAATCCATTATACATGACCCAAGTGTAGGTCGCCGTATTATATCATTTCATGAGTTATCAGATAAATTTACAGGATTCATTATTGAAGCTTGGCCTGAGCAAACTTTTAACAAAGAACCTCTTACTCAAAACATTACCATATTCTATTTATTTCATGGTGTTAAAAAATTACTATCTACATTTTTAAGTATACTAATTTTATCTATACTGATAGAAATATTATCAGTCTCTGTACCAATAGCGACACAATTCACCATTGATATATTAGTGAGATCATCAGATCACAATGGAATATTACTAGTTGGAATCATTGTAATATTTGCATTAATAATTAAATCTATGTTTTCTATTCTACGTGCTTCGCTATTACTCAATATGCGTTACAGGTTAAGTATTAAATGGTCAGAGGGTTTTTTTAATCGATTAATAAAACTAACTCTACCTTTCTTTGAAAAACGTCATACCGGAGATATAGCCTCAAGATTTCAATCATTAAGTACAATACAAGATTCTTTTACTGCTAATATGGTTGAGTCTCTTTTGGATGTAATTGTAATAATTATATCTGCTATTATTCTTATTTTATATTCACCAATATTAGCTGTTGGTCCAATATTAATTAGTATCATATACATAATCATAAGGTTAATTTCATTTTCTAATTATCAATCAACTAAAATAGAGAATATTTTATTTGACTCAATACAATCATCACATTTTTTAGAAACCATTAGGGCAATTAGCACAATAAAAGTACTCAATTTAGAAGGGGTTCGTCGAAGAGAATGGATTAATAATGTAATTAAAAACACTTATACAAAAAATAAATTATTTAAATTTGACCTATTAACCAGTACAATATCCACGCTTTTAATTGGCCTTTCAAATATTTATATTCTTATTATCGGCGCATTATATTTTGATCCAGAAATGACAATAGGAATATTATTAGCCTCTATACTTTACTCAGATATGATTAGTACACGTACAGTAAAAATCACTAATGCCATTGCTGAATTCTATTTAATATCTATGCATTGTCATAGACTTACTGATATAATTATTTCGCCCATTGAAGATCAAGGAGAAAAAAATTCATAACAATACTAATGGTCATCTTAAAATTATAAATCTATCCTACCATCGTTCTCAAAATGAACCCTTTATTATAAAAAATGTTAGCTTTGAAGTTAATCCCGGAGAAAGTATAGCTATAGTTGGTTTTTCTGGGTGTGGAAAATCAACATTATTACACATATTATCCGGTTTATATTCCCCTACTGATGGAGATGTTTTAATTAATGGGATCAGCATTTCTACAATCGGGAAAAATCAAATTAGGGATCACATTTCTTTTGTAATGCAAGATGATAAACTATTAGCGGGTTCAATATCTAAAAACATTAGCAGCTTTAATGAAATCATTGACCATAAAAAAATGGTAAAATGTGCAAAATTAGCCTCTATTGACCATGATATTAATACTTTCCCTAGGGGGTATGACACAATGGTTGGTGACATTGGAAATACATTATCTGGAGGTCAAAAACAAAGAATTTCAATCGCAAGAGCCCTTTATCGAGAACCTAAAATTCTATTACTTGATGAAGCAACAAGCGACCTAGACATTATTAATGAAAAAAATATAACTAATGCTATAGCGGAATTAAAAATAACACGTATTTTTGTCGCACATAGACCTGAAATGATAAACTCAGCGGACAGAATATATGACCTAAGTTTAAATAAGTGGATTAAATAAAAACATAATATTGTTATCATTCCTATTTTATTCATAGTATCTAAAAAAAATCTTAAACTATAATTATTTAATTTATTCTGCTCTCAATCACAAATAAAAAATCCCGAGTGATTAGCTCGGGAAAAATTGAAACCAAAGGGAAAATAAGCTTAAGACCAGATATTGGATCAAAACATAGCGTTTATTTGCGCCTCCGAAAAATCAAAGAGAGGCGTAAAATTAATTAGGGTTTTAACAGCTCGGGGACTTTTAATAAGATAAATTCATTATCATCCGCTTTATTTGGTTCACGGCTAGATGAAAACGGAAAATTATTGTCATTACCAACAATAATGTGTTCGCTATCAACCACATCAACGTTTTCAATGGTGAAGAATGGGAAGGTAAACACGCCATTATTTAATGGTTTTCTTGCCATATTACTTGGGTCTTTGATATTCATTAAATCAATATAAGCTTGCTTATCTACGGCTTTCCCTACGTTGCTATCTGAAAATTCAATACGATATACACGCTTGAATTTAGCTAAATGACTAAAGCAATTTTCAGTATTACTGTTTCCCGCCGTGCAGGCTTTATCTGCTGTACCTTCACCATTATCACGCTCAATGATTAGGCCGTGGGTATCATCAATAAGATTGAAATCACCAATGGCATTTTGATTGTCTTCAAAGACATACAACCAGCTTCTACCCGTCCAATCTTGCTTTTTCACATCAAACTCAAGAATACGTGCTGCGCGTTTACCATCAACATTTTCATGATCTTGCTTGTCATCAAGCCAAATCGCACCTTCTAGCATTGGGTAGAGCTTAGAACCGTCTGGTGATGACGCCATACCTTCAAAACCTTTCGAACGGTTGACTTGGAAATTCACTTTATCAGCAGGTTTACCCGGTGTTGTGATTTGGTAGTGATCAGGAGAAACAACTTTCTTTCCATCTACTTGTGTTTCAAACAAGGCTAATACCTTGCCATCCAAATCCATTTTGATTAGATAAGGGCCAAACTCATCGCCAACCCATAGAGCACCACCTGCAAATTGAAAGCTTTCAGGGTCAAAATCACTTCCTGTTAAATAGCGTTCTTTTGTACTCTCATTCGTAATATGAAAAGGAATAATTTTATCAGGGTCATGGAAGAAAACCGTTTTTAATGGCGTTGTATTACCTGATTGAAAATCAATATCATATTGAGTGACATACAACATAGAATCAGGGGAATTTACTTTATTGCCGAATCCATTGTCGGTTAAAACCCAGTAAGTGCCATCCACCATGCGTTTGATACCCGAGTGCCCTTGCCGTGGCTGGCCTTTAATTGGAATATGCATTCCTGTTGGGCGATCTGCAGATTTACCTTCCACTTTCCCTAAACTATCAACACGAGCGCCAGTGGTAAATTTACCACTCACTTGCATGTCTGAAGGTGCATTTTCGGGGGAAGAAACCGTTGAATTAACTGGAAGAATGGAGTGCCCCGCTAACGTTGCGGTCACTTCTTGTTGTGCAAACCCTGTGATGCTAAATGAAATTAAACTAGCCAATAAAGATAACGAGCCCAGCTTACGTTTAATCGAATGGTTATTCTGCATTGTTATGTTTCCATTATAAGGCTATCAATAATTGATGGCGGAATCATAACGTCGATGAATGAAGCTTTTATGAAGGATTAGAGACAGTTATTTTACTGAAAAACAAGTTGTTTTTATAATGTTCAATAAATAGTGGCATTAAAATATTTCCCTAACACCACTATATTCTAAATAATTCTAGTTGCAGCTAGCTGAACGTAATCAACAACGCTGCAACTTGAAGTATGACGAGTATTTAACCATTCAAACGACGGTGCTGACTCCCCGTCCCTAATAAACGTAACCCCAACCAACCACCACAAATGGACAGTAAGAAAGCCGCGCTTAAGGGTAATAGCACCCACATACGCCACTCAGGTTGCCAAGGGAAATCAAACACTTTACTTTGCAACAACCATAAAGCAATTTCTGCCCCAAATGCCGCGGCAAGCCCTGCCATTAAGCCAAGTAATGCAAATTCGCTCCACAGGGTTCGACGCATCAATTTTTTACTGGCTCCCAAAGTTCGGTACACCACTAATTCACGTTCCCGTTGGCTCATACCGACTTGAATTTGAGCTAATAATAGCAACAGCCCACAGAAGATAACCAGCACTACCATCACTTCAAGAGCTTGGCTCACTTGCTGAAGAATTTGCTGAATTTGGGTGATAATTGCACCGGTGTCGAGCACATTAATGGTTGGGTAATGGCGGCTAAGTTGCGTTAATAGCTGCCCATCGCCTTCATAGTGGAAGCTGCTCAGCCAAGTGGCCGGCATCTGAGAAAGGCTTTCTTCAGAGAAAATAAAATAGAAGTTTGGTCGTAGGCTTTCCCAATCAACCGTACGAATACTACTAACTGTTGCACTAAAGACCTGGGCCCCTGCGTTAAATGTGAGTTTATCACCTAATTTCAACCCAAGCTCTTTAACGACCGTTTGTTCAATCGAGACTTCACCTGCTTTTGGTGGCCAAGTTCCTTTATCAACCACATTAGCTGGCGCTAAATCAGATTGCCAAGTTAGGCTCAATTCACGTCGCACCGTATTATTATTTGGATCACGTTGATCGGCCCATTCAATTGCTGACTGGTCATTAATATCGGTTAAGCGCGCTAACACCACAGGGTTGAACTCGGTGGGTTTCACATCAAACTCAGCCAATAGCTTAGTGACAGGCTCAAGCTGTGACTGGTTCATATTGATCAAAAAATAGTTCGGGCTATCTGCGGGTAACTGTTGCTGCCAACGGTCAAGTAAATCACCACGCACTAAAATTAGCAGCGCCAACAACATAAATGACAGCGAAAATGCACTCATTTGTGTGATGGTTTGTAACGGCTGGCGCAATAGGCGACTAACGGATAAACGCAAACTTAATTGGCGAAACTTAATATGACGCAGCCCCCATAAGCCAACCCAACCAATCAGCGCAAGTAGAATGGCAACCACGACAATACCGGCCAAAATTGACCACAACAGAGGGTTAACGCCAGCAAACACAAATAAGCCGCCAACCACAATTAAAATAACAATTGGCAGATAATAATATAGCGGCCAAACGGGTGATTTGGCATCTTCACGTAATACCCTTGAAGGCTGGGTTGCCATCAGTTGGTAATAGGGGCGGCTGCCAACAATTATCGCAATAATAAATAATGTACCGATCGCCCAAACCCAAGGCATTAAACTTGCAGGCGGTAACTCCTTCGGCAACATAGCCCCTAAGATTTGCATTAAAATGCCTTCAAAAGCCAAACCTAATAATGAGCCGAGTAAAGCCGCAGCAATTAAAATCACTAACCACTGCCCAATAATCCACTGACGTAATGCGCTACGCCCTGCCCCTAAGGTTTTTAATACTGCAATTAATTGATGGCGGCTACGGCAGTAATGCGTCATTGAAACCACAACCGCAGCAATGGCTAGCAGCAGGGTTAATAAAACTGACAACAATAAAAACTGTTGGGCACGTTGGAAGGTTTTCCCCACTGCACCGTTATTTTCGCTTAACGTAAACCAACGCTGATCATTTCGTAGGTCTTGGTCATATTTTTGTTGAAATACATCAATAAGCTGGCGATCGCCGGCAAACATGTCGCGATAAGTTAACCGGCTACCTAATTGAATTGCCCCTGTTAATGGTGCATCTTCAATTGCTATCAATACTCTTGGGGCAATCTGGAATGGGTTAAAACCGCTGTCAGGCTCTTGAATTAGTTTACCCGAAACTTTTAGCGTCGCATCTCCGATATCAATGTTATCCCCTACATTGAGGTTCAATAATTCTAATAACCGTGGTGCGACTAATATTTCCCCTTTTGTCGGGGTTAACCCAGCCGGTTCTGTGATGAGCTCGCCATATAATGGATATGCCTTATCCGCTGCTTTCACTAACACCAGTTGTGGCCGAGCGTCTTCATCTTCCGTCGCATAAGCCATGGTAGAAAATGATATTTGCTGGCTTAGCGTTAACCCCTCTTTTTGGGCCTCTTGTAACCATGCAGGGTCGCTTGGGTGAGAAGATCGTAAAACTAAGTCACCCGCTAACAGTTCACGGCTTTGGTAGCTCATGCTATTTTCAATGCGATCGCTAATTCGCCCTAAAGCCAGTACACAAGCAACCGCAAGGGTAAGCGCAAGCCAAACAATCAATAACGAGGGTGTTTTCCATTCACGCCAAAACCAACGCCAAATCATACTTCTTCCCTCAACTGCCCATCGACCAAGCGCAAACGGCGTTGGCAGCGCGCAGCCAGCTCGTTATCGTGGGTAACTAAAATCAAGGTTGTTCCATGCTCTTTGTTCATATCAAACAGTAAATCTGCAATTTTATCCCCTGTGTGGCGATCGAGATTTCCCGTTGGTTCATCGGCAAATAAAATCTGTGGGCGGCCATTAAAGGCACGAGCAAGTGCAACACGCTGCTGCTCACCCCCTGACAACTGTGGTGGCATATGTTTTAGGCGATCTTTTAAGCCTAAATCCGTCAGTAAACTCGCCGCGTGTTGATAACTTTCAGACTCAGATTCGCCACGTAGCAAAGAAGGAAGTTGCACATTTTCAATGGCATTTAAGGTTGGGATCAACATAAAAGATTGGAACACAAAACCGACACTTTGTGCCCGTAAGCGTGCCCGTTGTTCTTCGTCCATTCTAGTGAGGTCTTGGCCTAATAAATTAACCGTTCCACTCGAGCCGTCATCCAACCCCGCAATAATCCCTAACAAGGTTGATTTCCCCGAACCTGACTCCCCAATTAAAGCAATTGTTTGCCCGGACTCGACAATTAGCTCAACACCTTGCAATATAGTCAGTTCATGTTCACCTTGACCAACACGTTTAATGAGATGATGAACTTCAAGAATATTATTCGCCGACATATATTGGTATTTCTCCTGTTACTGACTGCAAGTGGGCACGCACTTGCGTCAACTAAGCTATTAATCTTAGGTGATAGCCTAAGTGCAGGCTACCGTTTACCGGCTGAGCAGGCTTGGGCCTCCTTGCTTGCCGAACGTTGGCAGAAACTTTCCCCACCCGTTGCTATTGTTAACGGTAGTATTAGTGGAAATACCTCTGCACAGGGGTTAGAACGCCTTTCCGTTTTACTCGAACAAAACAAACCTAACTGGGTATTGATCGAATTAGGTGCAAATGATGGCTTACAAGGTCTCCCTGTAGAGCAACTCGAAGATAATTTACAGCAAATTATCGATCAAATCGTGCAATCGGGTGCGAAACCGCTCTTAATGCAAATTCGCATTCCACCTAACTATGGCAAACGTTATACGACAAGTTTCGAAAAAGTCTATCCGAAATTGGCGCAAAGTAATCAAATTCCATTACTCCCGTTTTATATGGAAACCGTGATAACTAAGCCTGAATGGATACAACAAGATGGTATTCACCCTACCGTTGAAGCCCAGCCATCCATTGCTGATTTTATGGAAAAACAGCTTTTCGAACACATTTTACCGTCTAGTAAATAAAACAGACGTTAAACAAGGGTATTAAAACGCTCTTTTATACCCGAAATAGATTCAGCTGCATGAAACCAAGGTAAAGTTATGCAAACATCGGCACGAAACAAAAAATCAGTCCTAGTCACAGGTGCATCAAGCGGTATTGGCTTTTGTGCTGCACAGACACTTCGGCAGCGTGGCTACCATGTGATTGTTGCTTGCCGTAAAGAAAGCGATATTTTGCGCCTAAAAGAGCTAGGTTATGACACGGTCTCCCTTGACCTCGATAATAAGAATAGCATAGAAACCGCGGCGCAAACGGTGCTAACACTCTGTAATCATCGCCTTTTCGGGTTATTCAATAACGCTGGTTTTGGGGTGTATGGCCCGTTAAATAGTGTCAGCCGCGAACAACTTGAAGCGCAATTTTCCACTAACTTTTTTGGTGTTCACCAGTTAACCTTTTTGCTATTGCCTGCAATGCTAGCGCACCATGAAGGGCGAATTATCCAAACTAGTTCAGTGATGGGAGTAATTTCAACCCCCGGTCGTGGCGCTTATGCTGCCAGCAAATACGCACTGGAAGCATGGTCTGATGCGCTACGCTTAGAATTGGTAGGAACAGGGGTGAAAGTGAGTTTAATTGAACCGGGCCCGATCCATACGGCTTTTACTCAAAATGTTGAACAAACACAAAAAGATAAACCCGTTAAAAACCCAGGTATTGCTTCACGTTTCACCTTAACACCAGAACATGTGGTAGAAAAACTGATCCATGCGTTAGAAAGCCCCCGCCCAAAAGTACGCTATTCTGTCACGTTATTAACCGTCGCTGTGCGTATCTTAAAACGTATTCTACCTGACAAAATAATGGATAAAATACTGGCAAATCAGGGGAAAAAAGCTTGAAAAAAGCAAAATCAGCCCCACTTTATTACTATTGCTCACAAATTCTATTGATAACAAATTCAAAAGAGACTTCTTATGTTTGCTAACGCTCAGATAATTGATATTAACGAAACGAACCTACACCAAGTCATTGAACAATCAATGAACTTACCCGTCATGTTTTACTTTTGGTCACCGCGTAGCCCTCATTGCCAAGATTTCGGTACCATGTTGGAAAAAATTGCCAACGACTACGCAGGGTCATTTATTTTAGCTAAAGTTAATTGTGATGAAGAACAAATGATCGCAAGCCAGTTTGGCTTAAAAGCGATCCCTACTGTGTATGTGTTGCAAAATGGTCGCCCTGTTGATGGCTTTGAAGGGCCACAACCAGAAGAAGTGGTATTGGAAATTTTAGCTCGTGTGCTGCCAAGCCCAGAAGAAATGAAAGCAGCACAAGCCGCTGAATTAATAGCAGAAGGTAAAATACAAGAAGCACTGCCACTGCTAAAAGAAGCGCATCAGCTGAACCCCAAAAATAGCGATATCACATTATTATTGGCAGAAACCCAAATTGGTTTAAATCTCGTTGATGACGCACAAGCTACTTTAGAAGCTGTCCCATTACAGGATAAAGACAGTCGCTACCAAGGTTTAATCGCACAAATTGAATTATTAAAGCAAGCTGCGGACACCCCTGAAATTCAACAATTGCAAGATGAATTCAATCAAAATCCGCAAAATACAACGTTAGCGGTTCAATTAGCCCTAAAACTGCATGAAGTAAACCGCAACGAAGAAGCGCTGGAAATGTTATTCGGTTTTTTACGTACCGACTTGGGTGCAGGTGACGGCGCAGTAAGAAAAACCATGATGGATATTATGTCTGCAATGGGTACTGGTGACGCCATTGCCAGTAAATACCGTCGCCAAGTATATTCACTACTTTACTAATTAAGGGTTAAATATGGACTTGTTCGCCTTTGGTGCAATACCGATTATCATTTTTGTCGCTGTCGTTATTGTTTTTACCTGTGTTAAAACAGTACCTCAAGGCTTCCAATGGACGGTTGAGCGCTTCGGCCGCTATACCCGTACGCTACAACCGGGCTTGCATATTATTGTGCCATTTATGGACAAAATTGGCCGTCGTATCAATATGATGGAACAAGTCCTTGATATCCCATCTCAAGAAGTTATTTCTCGCGATAATGCCAACGTCACGATTGATGCCGTCTGCTTTATCCAAGTCGTTGACCCAGTACGTGCTGCCTATGAAGTCAGTAACCTTGAGCTTTCAGTCCTGAATTTGACGATGACCAATATTCGTACCGTATTAGGTTCCATGGAACTGGACGAAATGTTGTCACAACGTGATTCCATTAATAGCCGTTTGTTGCACGTGGTGGATGAAGCAACCAACCCTTGGGGTGTCAAAATTACCCGTATCGAAATTCGTGACGTGAAACCACCAAAAGAATTGATTAGTGCGATGAATGCTCAGATGAAGGCTGAACGTACTAAACGTGCCGATATTCTTGAAGCCGAAGGGATCCGCCAAGCGGCAATTTTGAAAGCTGAAGGTGAAAAACAGTCACAAATTCTCAAAGCCGAAGGGGAACGTCAGTCGGCATTTTTACAAGCCGAAGCGCGTGAAAGAGCCGCGGAAGCGGAAGCAAAAGCGACACAAATGGTATCTGAAGCGATCGCCGCTGGGGATATGCAAGCAATTAACTACTTTGTGGCGCAAAAATACACCGATGCACTGACCAGTATTGGTTCTGCCGAAAACAGCAAAGTCATCATGATGCCATTAGAAGCCAGTAATTTAATGGGCGCAATTGGTGGGATCACTGAGCTAATCGGCGAAAGCAAGAAAACCAGTGCCATGAAAAAGCAGGTAAAAGAATGATAGAGCTTATCAGTGCTCAACCCGCATGGTTTTGGCTGTGTCTTGGTGGGCTATTACTGATTGGTGAACTTCTTGGAACCGCAGGCTACCTTTTATGGTCGGGTATTGCGGCGGTACTTGTTGGGGTTATCGTTTGGGCTCTACCATTCATCGGTTGGGAGTGGCAAGGGGTCTTGTTTGCTATTTTTACCGTGATCTCCGCTGTTTTATGGCGAAAATGGTTGAGTAATAGGCAAAAAAACAAGGCTGATAACGTCAACCAAATTAGCCATCAACTCATCGGTGTTAAAGGCCGTTTGTTGTCAGATACTGAAGAAGGTTTTAGCCGTGTACGCCTTGCTGATGGCAGTTGGCGTGTCTATAGCGACACGCCATTAAGTGCCAACACCGAAGTCGTCGTCATCGCAGTAGACGGCATCACCTTGCAGGTTAAGCCTTCGCATGGTGACAACACCCACGCGCCAAGTGGTCAATAATCGGACAATCTGCACCATCATCCCCAGGGCACACGTCCACAAGCTCTTGTAATGTATCTCGAATGGCAGACAATTTAACGATTGTCTGCTCTATTTCATTTATCTTGGATATCGTTGTCGTTTTTACATCTGCGCTATGTCTGGTTGGATTACGAAACAAACCTAATAGTTCGCCACATTCATCCAAGGTAAAACCCACATCTTTTGCCTGTTTGAGCAATACAAGTTCGTTTAAATGACGTTCTTGATAATAACGGTAGCTATTTTCCCCTCTTTCAGGGGGGGTAATTAGCCCTTTGTCTTCATAAAAACGAATAGCTTTTGCAGTTAGGCCAGTTTTTTTGGCAATTTCACTAATATTCATAATTCCTCTTGACCTTAACCTTGCTGGAAGGTGTAACCTTTGTTCATTGTCGAATTATAGACCTAATTGTAGATAAAGTTATAGACCCAATACATCAAACGGGTTTTGGAGGCTGCAAAATGAGTAACATGATTATTTTAAAACTACAGGGACTAAGCTGCATGCATTGTGTCGGTTCAGTCACTAAAGCGCTCGAAGGGCGTGGCGATGTCGCTAACTTAAAAGTCACTATCGATTATGCCGTGATGGAAAGTGATGCCAATGTCGCTGACTTAATTAAAACCATCGTTGATGCAGGTTATGAAGCTGAAGTGGCTAACACTCCAGATACCGAGTTACAGCTTTCCGGCCTCAATTGTATGAAATGTGCAGGTAAAACACAAAAAGCTCTCGAAGAGGTTGACGGTGTCGCTGCCGCTGTTGTCGATACCACCAGCGCCAAGGTATATGGCACTGCTGATGCGCAAACGTTAATCGCTGCCGTTCAACAAGCGGGCTATAACGCAGAAATTGCCCAAACTAAGGCGATCACTTTAGCCCTTTCGGGTCTAAGTTGCATGAAATGTGCCGCTAAAACGCAGCAAGCGCTAGAAGCCGTTGACGGCGTTGATAGCGCAACTGTCGATACCCAAACCGCTGTTGTCCATGGTACCGCATCCGCAAAAGCCTTAATTGCGGCTGTTCAAGCCGCTGGCTACCAAGCTACAGAGGAGGGATCTCACCCAAAAACTGAGCCGCTGAGTACCACAACTGAACAGCCGGAAGCTGATTCAGCGGCAATCTGTGAGATCCCGGCACAAGAGTCTGATTTAGGTGAACAACCTGAAATTAGCCCAATGGATGACAGTGTACAGTTACTGCTTGATGGCATGACCTGTGCCAGTTGTGTCAATAAAGTTCAAAAAGCCTTAAATAGCGTACCGGGTGTTGAAAATGCACGAGTCAACTTAGCTGAGCGTAGCGCTCTAGTCACCGGAACCGCTGAACCTAATGATTTAATCGATGCTGTTGTCAAAGCAGGTTATGGCGCAGAGATCATTCAAGATGAAGCCAAGCGTCGTGAGCGCCAACAAGAAGTTGCTCAAGCTAATATGCATCGCTTCCGTTGGCAATCAGCATTAGCACTTGCCCTTGGTATCCCTGTGATGGTGTGGGGGATGATGGGCGATAACATGGTGCTGACTGAGCAAAACCATACCATTTGGCTCACCATTGGTGTATTAACCCTTGCAGTCATGGTATTTGCAGGTGGGCACTTTTATCGCAATGCATGGCAAAGCCTGAAAAATGGCAGCGCCACTATGGATACCTTAGTTGCGTTAGGAACAGGAGCAGCTTGGCTCTATTCTATTGTGGTGAATATTTGGCCTGAATGGTTCCCTGATCAAGCCAGACACCTTTATTATGAAGCCAGTGCCATGATCATCGGTCTTATCAACCTAGGTCACGCCTTAGAGCAACGCGCTCGCCAGCGCTCATCAAAAGCTCTTGAACGTTTGCTAGATTTGACGCCGCCAACAGCACGTGTTCTCACAGAGCAAGGCGAAGTGGATATGCCACTGGAGCAAGTCAAAAAAGGGATGGTTTTACGCTTAGCAACCGGTGACCGTGTGCCTGTTGATGGTGAAATTATCGAAGGCGAGGTCTGGCTAGACGAAGCCATGCTAACCGGTGAGCCGATCCCACAGCAAAAGAGTAAAGGGGATCAAGTCCATGCCGGAACCGTGGTACAAGATGGTACCGTACTATTTCGTGCCGCTGCTGTCGGTAGCCAAACGACTTTAGCACGAATTATCCACCTTGTTCGCCAAGCACAAAGTAGTAAACCACAAATTGGCCAACTTGCTGACCGAATTTCAGCCGTGTTTGTCCCCATTGTTGTGGGTATTGCCTTAATTTCAGGTGCTATTTGGTACTTTGTTGGGCCTGCACCACAAATTACTTACGCACTCGTTATCACAACAACCGTATTAATTATTGCGTGTCCTTGTGCGCTAGGCCTTGCAACACCAATGTCGATTATTTCTGGCGTGGGCCGAGCAGCTGAGTTTGGCGTGTTAGTACGCGATGCGGATGCATTACAGCAAGCCAGTGAATTAGATACTATTGTGTTTGATAAAACAGGTACATTGACTGAAGGAATGCCTCAAGTTACAGATATCCATGTGTTTAATGGGTTCGAACAAGACACCGCCTTACAGTATGCCGCTTCATTAGAAAATGGCTCTAATCACCCACTAGCTCGCGCTGTTTTAAATCGCGCAAAAGGTTTAACGCTGCCGGCTAATGAACAGTTTAGAACCTTAGCTGGGTTAGGTATTAGTGCAATAATTAACGGCCAAACTATTTTGTTAGGTAACCAAAAACTGTTAGCGCAAAATAATGTTGATACCCGTGACGTGGAAGAAACGCTACACCAACAAGCGACTCAAGGCGTAACCCCTGTATTGCTAGCTATTGATGGAAAAGTTGCTGCGCTATTATCTATCCGTGACCCATTACGTGAAGACAGCATAAGTGCGCTGGCGCGTTTACATAAACAAGGTTTCCGTTTAGTCATGTTAACCGGAGACAACCCAGTAACCGCCAATGCGATAGCCAAAGAAGCGGGTATTGATGAAGTGATTGCAGGCGTCATGCCAGACGGAAAATCCGCTGCAATTGAAGCCTTACAAGCCAAAGGCCACAAAGTGGCGATGGTCGGTGATGGTATCAATGATGCCCCTGCTCTAGCCCGAGCTGACGTTGGTATTGCGATGGGTGGCGGTAGTGATATCGCGATTGAGACCGCATCCATTACCTTAATGCGCCAAAGCTTACATGGCGTTGCCGATGCAGTGTCTATTTCAAAAGGAACACTGCGTAACATGAAGCAAAACCTATTTGGTGCCTTTGTTTATAACACATTAGGCATTCCAATCGCGGCGGGTATTTTATACCCAATTACGGGGACTTTACTTAACCCTGTTGTTGCAGGTGCAGCAATGGCCTTATCATCCATTACCGTGGTCAGTAACGCCAACCGCTTATTACGCTTTAAACCTGAGAAATAATGGCTAACTTATTTATATTTCGTTGCCTATGCTAATAAATAGCATATAAAAGGGCCTCAAATTGCTGAGGCCCTTTATATTAAGAGTATCTAATACTACGGAAATTACCAAAAAACTGCATATAGCATAGCGAAGATAATAAAGATGGCATATGACGAGATATTAAATGCTGCACTCGTTTTAAATTCTTTCGCGGTCAATATAATCGCTTTCGGATCATCATCGCCTGTATTATTTGTTAAACTCACTACGAAAATACAAACAATAGTAAACAGAAATGTATATAGCATTTGATCTAAGAATGGCATACCGAATGGCATCAACTTCAGGAATAAAGCGAATGGAATTGATAGAACTACTCCCCAAATAGCGCCTTTAGATGTTGCTTTCTTCCAGTATATCCCTAATAAAAAGACCGCTAAAATACCAGGACTGACTAAACCTGTATATTCTTGGATATACTGAAATGCTTGCCCTAGATTTTTCAGTAATGGTGCAATAAAGCTCGCAATAATTAATGAAATAATTGCAGAGAAACGACCGACATTAACTAAAACTTTTTGGCTAGCTTTAGGCGCAATGTACTCTTTATAGATATCCATCGTAAATATTGTCGCGATAGAGTTAAGCATTGAAGCTAATGAAGAGACAATTGCTGCAGTTAAAGCTGCAAATACAAGTCCTTTAACACCTGCGGGTAAAAATTGAGCTAACCATGGGTAAGCTTTATCCGCTTGTTCAAAACTTGGTAAATTAAATGTCGCATACTCTCCTAATCCTGCCAATAAAGCAGGGTCATTTACAATAACATAAGCCGCAATTCCCGGTATAACCACAATGATAGGCAATAAGAATTTAATAAATGCGGCAAAAACTAATCCTTTTTGCGCTTCATTTGTGGATTTAGCAGCTAATGCTCTTTGAATAATATATTGATTAAATCCAAAATAGTACAAGTTAGCGACCCATAATCCCCCAAGTAAAACAGCGATACCTGGTAAATTTTCAAATTGCGGGTGGTCTTTACTAAGGATCATTTCAAAATGCTCTGGTGCCGCTTGCGTTAATTGACCTAATCCTGAGAAAAAGCCTTGTTCTCCACCAATATAGTCTATCGCTAAAAATGCAGTTAAAAAACCGCCAAGGATAAGAACAAAAACTTGAACGACGTCAGTCCATGCTACAGCAGATAACCCACCATAAACTGAATAGACGACAGCAAATATTGATAATCCTGCAATCGCATACATCATTGGAACATTTAGAATAGTTTCTAATGCTAATGCACCTAAGTATAATACTGAGGTTAAATTCACAAAAACAAATAACCCTATCCAGAAAATAGCTAGAATTGTTTTTAACGATTTATTGTAACGTTTCTCAACAAACTCCGGTATTGTATAAATTCCTTCTTTTAAAAAAATTGGTAATATAAATTTAGCAACAACCACTAACCCTATCGCAGCAATCCATTCATATGCTGAAATCGCTAATCCAATTGAAAAACCAGAACCGGACATACCGATAAATTGCTCTGCAGATATATTCGCTGCAATTATTGAGGCACCAATAGCCCACCAAGGTAGACTTTTACTTGCAAGGAAATAATCTTCAGTCGTTTTTGTTTGACCATTTTTAGTTCTGGAGACCCATAAACCAATTCCAATAATAACAATCGCATAAGTAATAAAAATCACATAATCTAATGTACTTAAACCAATTATTTCTGTGTTCATAGTGTATTCTCCACACTAATCTTGCATAACGGCACTACGACCGCCATCAATTAAAATAGTTGTCCCTGCAATAAAACCAGCATCACTACTCGATAAAAATAAACAAAGCTTGCCCACTTCTTCCGGCTTACCGATTCGCTTAACACAGTGTTTATTTTCAATTTCTTGGCGTGCTTTACGTGAATCTGCAAAAGAATCAAAATAGGTTTGATTACCTTCTGTATCAATAAAACCCGGTGCAATACCGACCGTTCTTATTGTGGGTCCCCAATTTAACATTAAGCTTTGAACGAGAGATAGAAGAGCCCCTTTGCTTATATTGTAGGGTGCACATTCTGGTAATGTGTGATACGCGTGATTAGATGTAATAATAATAATTACACCATTACTTTTTTCTAATGACGGCTTGAATGCTTTAGCCATTCTCCAATGTGATTTTAAATTCAAGTCAAAATTGTGATCCCAATCTTCTTCGTCACAATCAATACCTTTGAATATATTTTTTCCTGCATTTGAAACTAAAACGTTAATTGTTCCAAATTTTTCACTTACCATTTTTGAAAAGTTTGTAATTTCATTTTTTTTAGAAACATCAACTTCATAATAAAAAAAACTATCAGTGTACTTTTCTGTTAAGAGAGAAATATTTTTATTTTTGGGTTCACAAGCGCATCCAATGACAATATCTCCATTCTTCAAATACGTCTCACAAATACTATAGCCAATACCTTGACTGACGCCAGTAACAACAACAACTCTAGAATTATTATTCATATTAAGATACCTGTTCTATCTTTTGCTATGTTTATTAATTATTTTTTATTTCAGGATTAACTAATTTAGCTGGAATGAGAAATATCAACGGTGCACATAAAGATAAAAAACCGGCTAATATAAGTAACCCGATACCAGAACTACCTGTTAAATCATTTAACCATCCTAAAACCGTCGGCCCAAAAAAACCTGCCAGATTTCCAACCGAATTAACTAACGCTATACCAGCAGCTGCAGCAGTTCCTGAGAAAATTGCACCCGGTAAACTAATATAAGTAGGAATTAGAGCTAAAGTTCCTGAGATAGCAACACAGATCCAAAACATCATTGCTATTGTCGAACCTTCATTTAAAGAACTAAAGACTAACCCTATAGAACCTAATATCGCTGGAATAGCAATATGCCAACGTCTCTCTTTTTTAAGATCTGAGTGATAGCTGTTCCACAACATAAATATAGAACCAAACAAATAAGGTAATGCCGCTATAAAACCAATTGATAAGTCATCAGTTATCCCAGACGATTTAATTATGGATGGCAACCAAAAATTAATTCCATAATAACCAATGTTAAAACTAAAGAAAATTAGTGATAATAGCCAAACATGCTTGTTTTTTAACAAATCTTTCAGACTAGCAGCGACTTTTCCATCACTGTTTTTTTTCTTTTGTTCTCCATCTTTTTTTAGATCATCTTGTATGACCAATTTCTCTTCATCTGTTAGCCATTTTGCTGACTTAACATCGTTATCTAAATATTTTAAAACAACAAATGCCAATAAAAATGAAGGTATTGCTTCAACTAAGAAAAGCCATTGCCAGTTATACCAGGGCCCAACACCATCAAACATCTTTAAAATAAAACCTGATAATGGACTACCTAAAATTGTCGATAAAGGCGTTACTAATATAAATAGCCCCAATGTTTTAGCTGAACGCCATGATGGAAACCATAGCGTCAAATAGAACACAATCCCAGGAAAGAACCCTGCTTCCGCAACACCTAATAAAAAACGGACAACGTAAAATTGAGTCGGCGTTTGAACAAACATAGTTAGTACAGATAATATTGACCAGCTGACCATTATTCTAGCGATCCAAAATCTCGCACCATATCGCTGCATTAATAAGTTGCTAGGCACTTCAAATAAAAAATAGCCAATAAAAAATATACCAGCACCGAGCCCATAAACTGTATTACTAAAGCTAAGGTCCTCCTGCATATGTAATTTTGCGAAACCAACATTCACTCTATCTAGGTAGGCAAAAAAATAACATAGAACAAGAAAAGGAATTAACCTAAATATAACTTTTCTATAAACCTTATCTTTTTCTTTCTCTATTATTTTATCATTTTCAGAAATCAGTGATGAATTACCCATATCACCCTCCACCGTTAATTGGCGTTAAGTTAAACTCATTCATAAATTCAGCGATTGTTTTCATGTCATCATTATTAAGTGAATAATTAGGTCTTCGACAATAATCACTTTTTAAAATCCCTCTTTTGTTTAGAATTGTTTTTTCTACTTGAATAATATATTCGCAATGTGTCATCCATTGATTAATATATTTCAATAATCGTCCATGTAGCTTTTGCGCTTTATCTTTCTCTTTATTTACCCAAAGACGATATATTTCGACATAAATTTCCGAGAAAGAACACCCTGGCATTACACCTTTCCCACCAATATCTAGCATGTCAAGCATATATAGACCTGCATAGCCGTTAAGCACTACAGCATCAGGTACATAGCTCAAAAATTCTTGGGTATATTCTGTCGGAGGGTTACATTCTATTTTGAAAACCGCATTAGGATAAATTTCACTCCACTGTGCCATTTTTGATGGCGTAATGAGAAACCCTGTTTCATTAGGAGCATATTGCAACATAACAGGAATTGATACTGATTCTAATACCTCTTGAATATGCTTCTCGACGGCGGCTTGAGATGGGTTCAAAAAAAAGGGAGGAAGTAGCATCAGAGCATCCGCACCAAGCTGTTCATATTTTTTGGCTCTTTTAATTGCATTTTCAGTTGAGTGATCAGTGACCGATAATGCCTTATAAAAATTAACCTCTGATTGATTAAGATAAATATCCGCTAATAAATCACGTTCATAATCATTAAATTTAGCAAATTCACTTGCAACGCCAAATAGCGTTGCACCATTAACACCAATCGAATTTAAATAAGAAATAATGTTAGAAAAACCCTGTTCATCTATTTCACCATATCTATCAAATGGTGCTGCAATAATTGGATTAACACCAATTATGTCATTAACTTGATATTTCATTACAGATCCTCATCGTCAATAAATATAGCGCCAAGAGCTGCTGAAGAAGTACTTTTTCGATATAAACGTAAAAAACCACGAGGAACTTCTTTGTGAACTGGAATCCAGTGTTGCTTTCTTGAATCTAAAATTTCATCTGACACTTTTAGTGATATTTGTCGATTAGGAATATCTATAACTATAGAATCACCATCTTCAATTAAACCAATAATTCCCCCTTCTACAGCCTCAGGAGACATATGACCAACAAACAAACCTCGATTAGAGCCTGAAAATCTTCCATCTGTAATTAATGCACAACTGTCTGATAAATTCATACCTTCTAGTAATTTCATTGGTAGGTACATTTCAGGCATGCCTGGACCACCTTTTGGCCCCTCATAACGTAGGACAAGAACGCTACCAGGTTTTACTTGACCATTCATAATTGCATCAACAGATTCTTGTTCACTATTAAAAGTGATTGCTTTACCTTCGAAAAACATCAAGTTTTCAGGAACCGCGGCAGGTTTAACCACACAACCTAGAGGCGACAAATTACCCGTCAGAACTGCAATTCCTGACTCTTTGCGCACAGGATCACTCAATGTTTTTATGACTTCTGGGCGTGTTGTCTTCATATTTCTGGCTAACAAAGCACCTTTTTCTTCACCATCAACAGTCATTGTGTCTGAAAATAAAATAGATGAAATTTCATGCTCGACTGCAGGAACGCCACCAGCTTCCCAATAATCAATCATGTCGTGCTCTGATGCGGGATATAAAGCAGATACTAGAGGAACTTTATAACTCAATTCATCAAATGATTTTAAAGGCAAGTGCCCTAGCCCTGCTTCATAATGAATCGCTTGTAAGTGAAGAATGGCATTCGTTGACCCGCCTGTTGCCAATAGGTAAGCCATTGCATTATGTATGGATTTCTTATTAATAATTTGACGTGCGGTGATATCTTTCAGTACTAAAGAAACTATCTTTTTTCCTGACTCAATAGCAATCAACCTACGCTCCTTCGACACCGCAGGCAACGTGCTACCACCAGATAAAGACATCCCCATCGCTTCTGCAATGCAGCACATCGTATTCGCTGTACCATACATTGTGCATGAACCAGGCCCAGGCTCTGCGATATTTTCTATATGTTCAAATTCTGCTTCATCGATTAACCCTTGTTTTTTCCACCCAATAGCTTCCGTTATAATGTTTCCGTCCCAATGTTTTCCTTTATATTCAGCTGGATACATTGGTCCACCATTAACAAGGATCGCAGGAACATCTAAACGCGCTGCGGCCATTAGCATGGCTGGAACTATCTTGTCACAAGAACCGAGTAGCACCATTCCATCAAATCGATGCGCCCTCATCATGCATTCAATAGAAGCTGTGATAACTTCACGGGATGCTAAGACATAACGCATACCAAAATGCCCTTCAGCAATACCATCACAAGGCGCGATAGTACCGAAAACCATACCAACACCGCCTCCTTCATCGATCCCTTTTAATACATTTTCGGTAAGTTCATTAAGATTAACGTGGCCCGCCGTTGCATTGGTGTAGCTATTAACGACCGCAATAACTGGGCGTTTTAATTGTTCTGTTGTATGGCCACTCGCTTTATATAAAGCTCGTTTTAAGGCCCCACTGTCTCCTTGTAAACTAGGATTAAAGTGTGTATTACAAGAAGAACACCCTCCACAATTACTCATTTTTTTCTCCATCAATTTTTACAGTACAAATGTGTTACTAGGTTGACCAATAAAACTTGTTTTAATGGAAGTTACCCTTCCATCATTTGTGGTTATTTTTTTTAACCCGTCATAAGCAGAAGTTACATAAAGGGTTGATTGGTCAATTCCTGAAAATATACAACTCGTTGGTTGAGAGGAATCAACTATTATTTTTCCTATTAATTGCATTGAATTATTCAAATCGTATAAAGCAAGACATTTATCTCCCCAGCAAGCATTAATTAAAATACCTTCTTTGGTTAGAGCCGAACCATCTGCAATATAATTAACTGGATACTCTTTAATCTCATTTGTGTTTAAATCTTTTCGATAAAAAACTTTACGCCCTGAGTCTGCAAACCAAAATCCACCGCCAAACCACTGCATAGTATTAGGGATAAGTAAATTAGAATGAATACAGTTCAATTCCTTTCTTTTAACATTGAACTCATAAATCCTACCTATAGGATTATTGGCATTTTTATCCATCACACTGATAAAAATATTTCCATCAGGTGAAATTTGGCATTCATTAGTTCTTATTCCTTCATTGTTAAACTCAAATTCAAAGTAAATACTCAACTCTTTAGTCTTATAATTTAAAACATAAACTCCATTGATATTAATCAAAATAAAAAAATTTTTTATGTTCGTTGGTAAAACGGCACTCGTTAATATTGGAATATCCTGTATTTCTATAACATCACTTAAATCAGGATAAAACCGAAATAATTTCCCTTTTTTAATATCAACCCAAAGTAGCGAATTAGTGTGATGACACCAAATTGGTGACTCACCCAATTCAGCTTGAGGGCTTCTTATAACTTTAGTATCAAATGCAAAAATACTTTTTGGCATTATCGATTATTCCATGCATCTATTAATTTATCTGCATTTTTCAAGACTTCCTCAACGCTCATTGTTGGCTTATATAGGCCTCCGCCAATACCGAATCCATTAGCCCCTGATTCTATATAAGCATTTAATTGATTAGAGTCCGCAGAGATCCCTCCAACTGGAAAATATAAGCCTTTTTTAGGCAGAACAGTTAACATTGCACTAAGTACTTTTGGTGTTATCATATCTGCGGGATAAAATTTTAAAATATCTGCACCATATTCTATTGCATTAAAAGCTTCAGTCACTGTGTAAACGCCCGGGCAACTAATCATTTGTAGATCTTTAGTTTTTCGAACAACATCTTCATTCAAATTAGGTGAGATAATAATTTCCCCACCAATATCTTTGATTTTTTGAACCTGTTCTATTTTGAGAACAGTTCCTGCACCTATAGTTGCTTGATTACCAAATTCTTTAATTAATAACTCAATAACTTCATATGCATAATCAGTATTCAAGGGCACTTCTATATATTTTATCCCCTTATCAATCAAACCACTACAAACTGGAATTGCATGTTCTACCGTTAACCCTCTCAATATAGCAATGAATGGGTACTTATTATTACTCCAATGTACTTCGAACTCTGTTCCATTTTTCATTTTAATTACCTAATTGATTAATTAATTTAAATGCACCTTTTAGAAAACACCCATTACCAGATACATATTCCATATTTAGGCCAAAGTATTTACCTGCAACGATATATTTTTCACCTAATGACTCATTTGTAATTACCCATATTTTATTTTCATACTCTACATTTTTTAATTCAATTCCAATTAAAATACCTGACAAATAACTGCCAACAAATTCAGCAGGTATTTCTTTATTTAATTGTTTAGTTCTGGCAGAGAAAATTAAATGTGTAAATGGAATATTTTCCTTAGATTTTTCGATTCCTGTTAAGAAATACTTTTCATTATCAATCTGTTTTGGCAATCCTTTACCAATCATTGATGAGTTTATTAATAAGGAATAGAGCTCCCCTGTCATAAAGCTAGTAAACGTTTTTATTTCACCGTGGGAAATAACGCTGTGTTTACTATGTGTTCCTGGCAGAATTGCATAAGTATCTGCACTGTCTGCTAATCCAAGTAATTGGGTTTCTTCTCCACGCATAACATCTGGTAATGCATACTGGCTTAAATTTTGAATACCTGGAACAATCCACGCTTTACTACCCCAGTATGTGGTTAATTCTTTCAGTGACTCGGCTAACCCCTTTGCGGTTATTGGTACTTCTTGATATGGAACTTCATACCAACCTTTTTGGGAGCCAACCATTCCTGCTAATAAAATAGGAAGGTTCCCTTTCGATGTTAGCCAATGCTCAATATTACGGTATAAAACAACATCAAATTGGTTTTCAGTAACGGATAAAATTCCTTCAGTTCCAATAACCTCATCAATGATTTCATCTTTTTTCATTAAAAAAGCACGAAAATTTGTAGTACCCCAATCCACCGCAATCCAATACACTTTGTCCACCTCAATCTTGTAATACAAGTTAATGTAATTTGTATCACATGATTTTATTGTGTCAACTAGGTGAAAATAATAAAAAAATGATAATCATTTGATAATGTTGAATTTATTGGTATTTACGGAGGGATTAGTTTTTGTTATTTGTTATCTACGTCTACTTTTTTGTAAGTATCAACCTCACCTTACAGTAAAAAATAAACCGTATAACTGGCGGTAGAATCTATATCAGTTACGTTATTTTAGTCACACGAACAAAGATCAGCAGGCAGTTGAACGCCAATCATGATAGATTGTTACAGTCATCAATATTACATCAAAATAAGGTTTTAATTTAATGGCCGAGCCTCAGCAAACATTAGCTCAATCGATTATGCAACAAATCGGGATGCAAATTATTCTTGGGTATTATAAAGATAATATGCTACCTGGTGAAAATGAGCTCGCACAACAATTTTCCGCATCAAGAACATCAATTCGCAATGCACTACAGCAACTTTCCAGTAAAGGGCTTATCTCTATTCAGCCAAAGAAAAGAAGTGTTATTAATCCAAGGGATGAATGGAATTTTCTTGATTACGACCTACTTAAATGGGTTGGCAAAGCAGGAGTTTCTCCTGAACTATTCAAACAACTCGTTGTATTAAGGCTCATGTTTGAACCTAATGCTTCCGCACTAGCTGCCAGCTTTGCTACAGGAGCAGATTTAGCAGACCTAGAGAAAGCCTGGTTTTTAATGCAAAAAGGCCATGAGCAAGATTCTTTGGCTTTATTCGAACAAGGTGATATTGACTTCCACTACGCATTACTCAAAGCCTGTCATAATCCTTTTTTATTTTCAATCGGGAATGCCATCCAAGAAGCACTCATTTTGTCGTTCAAACATACGCAAGAAAAAAGTGCGAGGGAAACAACCGAGTCAGTTAAAATGCATAAATTATTGTTTGATGCGATCCGCTTAAAAGACAGCCATAATGCAAAAAAACTGATGAAAGAAATTATTTTAACTGCTGCGACTCGCCATTTCCCAAATTTAGATCAAGAAAAATATTTAGATATTTTAGATCGTTAACTAAATTAACCATAATATTGGTAGTTAGCAGATTCTATTTACGCTACACATGACTCTCTGTGTTATTTAAAGTATAAAAAATGATGCAAATCTACACGAAGACAACTAAAGCTGATTAAATTTATACTAACTAAGATGTTATTATGTGAAAGCTAAGCCTATACTTATAAATAGTTAGTTATTTAATATTTGGAGTACAAAATGCTTAATATTGATCGTGAGAAACTCGCCAAACTTGCGGGAGAAGAGTTTAAAAAACAACGCACCTTTCTGGTGATCTTATCCATTTTACTGTTAGCTGGTGGGCTTTTTTGTATTATCAACCCGATGATCTCCGGTATTGCCGTCAGTACAGTACTGGGTGTATTGCTGATTATTGGCGGTGTTGGTGCGATAGTCAGCATCTTGAGTACGGTGATTTATACTGGTTGGTCACGGTTATTTGGTTTTGTTATTGGTCTTATTTATATTATTGTCGGCTACTCGTTTATTAAAGATCCGTTACAAAGTTTAGTGGCGTTGGCTATTTTGGTGGCCGCGTTATTTATTGTTGGTGGGGTGATCCGGCTCTATGTCGGCTTCCAACAAATTAGCTCTGCAGGTGGCTGGTTACAAATCATCATTGGGCTGTTAGATTTCTTTATTGCCTATTTACTCATCGGTAATGGTCCAATTACATCAATTACCTTACTGACAACACTAATTGGGATCGAAATGGTGTTTAGTTCCTTTAGCTTATTCGCTTTACTCAGTGTATTTAAAGGCATTAGTAAGAATAACTAACCCTATGATGCCCCTTTATTAGGGGCATTTTTTTACTTTGTCTCGCCTCCACGAAAAATCAGTCAGCTAAAAAATGCGTAATCGGTGATGAGCATTCGCAAATTGCGGCAAGATTGTTTAACCTAGTAAAATGAGAAATAGCGCAGGGACGAAATCGTGGGCAAACTGATTGAAAATTTAAAAAACTGGCTTCATACGGAAACTGCTCCAGTTTACCCTTACCCTGCGGTTGATATTCGGCTATCAAAAAACCTTAAATTGCACGTTGTGGGGAGTATCCATATGGGAACAGAGAATATGTTTCCTTTGTCTGCCACATTATTAGATAAACTTAATTTCGCAGATGCCTTAATTGTTGAGGCAGATATCACTGAAACTCACTCCCCATTTCCTAATGATGTAGCAGAGCATCTTCCTGTAGAACAGCGGTTAACCGATGGTGAATATCATCTTTTTCAACAATATTGTTTAGAGCTCCGCCAATCCCCCGAACGCTTTGATACCTTACCCTCATGGCAAATCGCCCTGATCTTGCAAGCGACCCAAGCTCAAGAGCTAGGGCTCAGAGGCCATTATGGTATTGACTACCAACTTATCCGTAATGCGCAATCACAACTCAAACCAGTTATTGAGTTAGAAGGAACCGCCTCTCAAGTTGAATTGCTGCTTTCTTTGCCTAATAATGGGCTAGCGTTGTTACAAGACTCATTGAACCACTGGCGTGAAAATGCGCGCTCGCTACAGACAATGATAAGCTGGTGGCTAGATTACCAACCCAATAACCGCACGGCTTTACCCAATACGTTTAGCGAAGACATTTACCAAGTATTGATGAAGCAACGAAATGCGAATTGGAGTGAGCAGCTTAAGTCACTTCCTGATGGTAACTATGTTGTCGCTGTTGGTGCATTACATCTGTTTGGTGAAAATAGTCTGGTAGAATATTTGCGAAATTAAGCTATAAGTTATAAATAGAAGGCTCAAAATGACCCCAGCCGTGAAATTACTCGAAAAACAAAAAATTTCCTTCACTTTACATCCTTATGACCACGACCCAAATGAAAATAACTTTGGTGATGAAGCGGTACGAAAACTTGGGTTAGATGCCAAACAGGTGTTTAAAACCTTATTGGTTGCGCTCAATGGTGATCAAAAAACGTTAGCCGTCGCTGTTACACCTGTTTCAGGGCAATTAGATTTAAAACAGGTCGCCAAAGTGTTTAAAGTCAAAAAAGTTGAAATGGCAGATCCACAAATAGCCCAAAAGACTACTGGGTATTTACTTGGTGGCATTAGTCCATTAGGCCAAAAAAAGCGCCTGCCAACGGTAATTGACGACCAAGCTCAGCAATATGCCACACTGTTTATTTCAGGTGGAAAGCGTGGATTAGATATTGAACTTGCTCCTAACGATCTCGCAAAAGTACTGAATGCAACCTTCGCTGAAATACGTAAATAGCACTAAGCCATAATGGTTCTGGTGGCTGTTAAATCACCTTTAGCTAAAAAAGCCCCACCGCGAGCAGTGAGGCTTTCAAGGTAATAATGATTTAATTATTATAAATAATTTCACCTTTGGGTTCATAATCTGCCGCTTTCAGAGGGGAATGTTTTTCAATATACCCCTTGAGCACTTCCGCATCGACAAAGCCGGTATTAACGTAGTTAGGATGGTTGTCAATTTTCGGGTAACCGTCACCACCAATCGCATTAAAATTCAACGTTGCCATACGATAGGTTTTCGCTGGGTCAACAGGCTTACCATCAATTTTGACATCACTGATCGTGCCATCTTTATTCAGCGTTAAGTTCACATTGTAGAACTGGCAATATGCACCTGCATCCGGTTTCATATTCGCAACTGCGGTCAGGTATGGGATAACTTCATCACCTTTGAAATCCACATAAACTAACTCATTGGCAAATGGCTGAACTTTAAGAACATCTTTATAAGTGATATCGCCACTTTCGATAGAGTCACGAACACCGCCACCACTCATGATCGCGAAGTCAGCTCCTGCACGTTCTTTCTGTGCAGCTAACAGAAGGTGCCCCATATTGGTTTGTACAAAACGCACTTTGCTGCGATCGCCTTCGAGTTTGCCTTCAACAGATCCCACTTTAACACTCAGTTGCTTGTCACCTTTTTCTTGATAAGGTGTCAATAATTTCATCATGTCAGGGTTGTGAGCAATTTCTTGCGTATAGTAAACTCGCTCGCTCGTTCCATCTTCTTTTGTCACTTTTTTCTTCAAGTTAATTGGGATTAACTGGTAGTGCTTGAGCGTAAACTTGCCGTTTTTAAACTCAAAATCCGCACGGCCAACATATTTACCCCATTCATGAGCTTGAACAATCCAAGTCCCATTTTGGTTATCTGGCGCACACGGTGTACCTGGTACATAGTCTTCTTGCTTGTAGTTTTTCTTTTCTTGAGACATACAAACAGGGTCTTGTGAGTGACCACCCACTATCATATCTAAATAGCCTGCGGGTAAGCTACGCGCCATTTCGACATCACCTGGAGCATTGGAGCCATGATTGCCATCGTCATAGTGCCCCATGTGAGTCGCTGCGATGATAATGTCTGGTTTTTCTGTTGCGCGGAGCTCTTCAACTACTTTTTTAGCTTCATCCGCAGGCACACGGAATTCAACATCAGGGAAGTTAGCAGGGTTACCGATACGTACAGTGTCGTCAGTTGTCAGCCCCATCACTGCAATTTTTACACCTTGTTTATCAAAAACTTGATAAGGCTTGAAAAGACGTTTGCCTGTGCTGCTTTGATAAATATTGGCGGATAAAAACGGAAAGGTTGCCCACTTTTCTTGCTGACGCAGCGTCTCAAGCGGGTTATCAAACTCATGGTTCCCTAATGCCATCGCATCGTAACCCACTAAGTTCATTCCTTTAAAATCGGGTTCTGCATCTTGTAAATCAGACTCTGGTACACCGGTATTAATATCACCACCAGAGAGCAGTAAAACACTACCACCTTGCTTAGCGACTTCGTCACGAATTTCATCAACCACCGTTTTTTGCGCGGCTAAACCATATTCGCCATGGTCGTTGTGCCAGAAATGGCCGTGATGGTCATTGGTATGTAGAATGGTAATATTGTATGTTTTGTCTTTTTCCCACGCATTTGCCATAGTTGCGGGTATTAACGCTAACGATACCGTTAATGCGCATGCGGATGCCTTAAATGCAAACTTCATACATTTCTCCCTGCTGATATAGGAATTTTTATTCAGTCATATTAGATTATAGTTTGTCACTACCTGCTGTCTTATAGCATAAAAATATGATCAGGATTTGATACCTATTGCAGAATAAGAAATTCGTTTCATAAAAATGAGATCATCATCAAATAATTAACCGACACTAATTATTCACGTGATTTATTTATCCATTTAAATAAATTGTATTTCAGTTATATTGATAACAATTATGTAACACAGAAAGTTGATAATAATATGAGTGAGCAAACCACAAACCCTAACAACCCAAGCCCGTCAAAGCCAATAAACAAAACGGGGAAAACGGTCTTTAGTATCCTAACTGCCATCAGTGTCTCTCATTTACTTAATGACATGATCCAGTCACTGATCTTAGCCATTTATCCTTTATTACAATCTGATTTTTCATTAAGTTTTGCCCAAATTGGGATGATCACCCTCACTTATCAGATTACTGCATCATTACTGCAACCTATTATCGGCTATTATACCGATAAACACCCGCAGCCATATTCTCTGCCAATAGGTATGAGCTTCACGTTAACGGGATTAATATTGCTAGCAATGGCTGAAACCTTCCCGACTATATTACTGGCCGCGGCACTCGTTGGAACGGGCTCTTCCGTATTCCACCCTGAGTCTTCACGTGTTGCACGTATGGCATCAGGGGGACGTCATGGCCTCGCACAATCCTTTTTCCAAGTGGGTGGCAACTTAGGGGCCTCCCTTGGGCCATTACTTGCAGCGCTGATTATTGAACCTTATGGCAAAGGCAATATTGGCTGGTTCTCACTGGCTGCCCTACTTGCAATTGTTATTTTGCTGCAAGTCAGCAGTTGGTATAAACACCAACATCGTGCCGCAAGTAAAAAACCGATCGGCGCGGGAAATGTAAAAGTCTTACCACGTAAAGTCATTGTTGGCTCTTTAGCTGTACTATTAGTCCTGATTTTCTCCAAATACTTCTATTTGGCCAGTATCAGCAGCTATTACACCTTTTATCTGATCGATAAATTCGGTGTTTCAGTGCAAAATGCGCAAATTCATTTGTTTGTTTTCTTATTTGCCGTTGCCGCTGGCACAATGATTGGCGGGCCAATAGGTGACAAAATAGGGCGTAAATACGTTATTTGGTTCTCAATCCTTGGTGTTGCGCCATTTACTTTAATTTTACCCTACGCATCCCTCTATTGGACTGGGGTACTTACCGTCATTATTGGTTTGATTTTAGCCTCCGCATTTTCAGCTATTTTAGTCTACGCACAAGAGCTGATCCCCGGTAAAACCGGCATGGTATCAGGATTGTTCTTTGGGCTGGCCTTCGGTATGGGGGGCGTTGGTGCAGCAGTTTTAGGTCATATCGCAGACCAAACCAGTATTGAACAAGTTTATCATTATTGCGCTTTCTTACCATTACTTGGGATTTTTACAGTATTACTGCCAAATATTGGTAACAAATAGTTTTATTTTCTTATTTTACCCATACTTACCTAAAAATAAGTATGGGTCTTTCCTTCCTCAATCCAAACAAATTCCAGATAAAAATCTCACAAACATAGCGCTTGTAACGATTTAGCACCTTTAAGCTGTCTTTTTTTTAAAAACATTTCATTTTTTTAAGGAAATTTATCTCAAAAAAAGTTAGAATATAAAAACATGCAAATTGCATTTTAAAATGAAGGCCTCATTTTAAAAGTCAACGGCATGTACCCACCTTTCTATTTTTATATTCACCAGAGGAGACTAAATGGAGCATTCAACGCCCTTAATCACAACCATTGTTGGTGGTCTCGCCCTTGCATATTTGTTAGGTATGATCGCGCAGCGATTAAAAATTTCCCCTTTAGTTGGCTACCTTGCAGCCGGTGTTCTCGCAGGCCCATTTACCCCCGGTTTTGTTGCTGATGCAGCACTGGCACCTGAACTTGCTGAAATCGGTGTTATCTTACTGATGTTTGGGGTAGGCCTACATTTTTCATTAAAAGATTTACTTGCTGTTAAAGCTATCGCCATTCCCGGAGCCATTGCACAAATCGCAGTAGCCACCTTATTGGGTCTTGGCCTCTCTATGCTATTTGGTTGGGGAATATTTACAGGCGTTGTATTTGGCCTGTGTTTATCCACTGCCAGTACCGTCGTATTACTACGGGCCTTAGAAGAACGTCAATTGATTGAAAGCCAGCGTGGGCAAATTGCTATAGGCTGGCTGATCGTTGAAGACTTAGCCATGGTCTTAACACTTGTTCTACTGCCTGCCGCAGCCGCTATTATGAACACGGATGACGCAAGTTTCAGTGAGCTTGCATTAGGCCTTGCATGGACAATTGGTAAAGTAGTTCTATTCATATTCATTATGATTGTCGTGGGTCGTAAAGTGATCCCATGGATTTTATCACGTACCGCATCAACAGGTTCTCGTGAACTATTTACCCTTGCTGTTCTCGCACTTGCATTAGGTATTGCCTATGCCGCTGTGGCGATTTTCGATGCTTCATTTGCCCTCGGTGCGTTCTTCGCAGGGATGGTATTAAATGAGTCTGAGCTCAGCCATCGCGCCGCACAAGACACTCTGCCATTACGTGACGCCTTTGCTGTTCTGTTCTTTGTCTCGGTTGGGATGCTATTCGACCCAGTCGTGTTAATTGAACAACCTTTAGGGATTTTAGGGGTTCTGGCCATTATCATTATTGGTAAATCTGCAGCGGCCTTGGTTCTTGTCAGGATGTTTGGGCACTCACGGCGAACAGCGCTAACCATTTCCGTCAGTTTGGCGCAAATCGGTGAGTTTGCCTTTATCTTAGCAGGCATGGGCTTGACCCTTGGCGTGATGGATAAAGACGCACAAAACTTGGTATTAGCAGGCGCAATTGTCTCTATTATGCTGAACCCTGTGTTATTTAGCTTATTAGATAAGTACCTTGAGAAAACCGAGACTATCGAAGAGCAACTGCTAGAAGAGACTCTGGAAGAAGAAACTCAAGTTCCTGTCGATATCTGCGGCCACGCAATCATCGTCGGTTACGGCCGAGTCGGTGGCATGCTTGCAGACAAACTGCGTAGAAGGGAGATTCCGGTTGTTGTTGTTGAAGATACCCGCGCTCGGTTTGAAGAACTTGCTGAAAATGGCTTTAGCGCAATTTTAGGCAATGGCGCAAATAAAGATATCATTAGTCTTGCACGTATTGAATGCGCCAAAACATTGCTTTTAACCATTCCGAATGGTTATGAAGCAGGGGAGATTGTCGCAACAGCAAAAGAAATGAACCCAGATATCACTGTGATTGTTCGTGCCCATTATGATGATGAAGTCAGCTTTATCAAAGAACGAGGGGCTGAGCATATTATTATTGGTGAACATGAAATTGCTAAATCTATGGCGACACTCATGTGCAATGATGTGGAAGAGTTCGGTTGCTCTATTGATGATTTTATTGATAACGACAATAGAAAAGTCGAAGGCAAAAACTTAGATGAATATCTAAAACCTAGCCACTAAACGCCGCCCTATCTTTAAAGCCGTAGCCTTTGGGTTACGGCTTTTTTGTGCACAAAAAAACCCATGACGATAAAACGTCATGGATCATCAAGATAGCGATAAATAAACGTTATTCTGCCATTTGTTCTTTGAACTCATCCCCTGTCCAAACCGGCAACCCTTGGTCTTTAAAAAATTGAATTTCCGCTGCAACACCACCGCTCTTCTCCCACCCCGGTAATGTCAGCACAATTAACCCATCACAACGCTTTAGAAATTCCATATCAATAGAAGACCAAGCGACTTTTTGTCCTTGTGAGGCAAGGTACTGGTTAATAGGATGGGTCATCGTGATTTGGCTATAAGTTGCTATACCTTTAAGCGCAAGCTCTGCCGCGAATTTAGTGCACTCTTGGAAGCGCATTTCCACAACATTGCTATCGGGGTCTGAATAAGGGCAAGCAATAAAATAGAGGCTCATAATAATTCCTAGTATTGGCGTTAATCAAATTTTAGGTAAAGTAACCCTATGAAAAATAATTAAATATATTTCATAGGGAGTGTTTATAATTGAATGATAAAAATTAAAGCTTATTCAACATCCGCAACAATAATCTTCGTTTTAGGGTGTTTTTTATTTTCAGGTAATTTAAACTCTTTGCTGGTTGTCACCAAATAGTCAATGTTTTCCCAACTTGTCACAAAATTAATCGCATGCTTATTGGCCTTTGTGCCATCCGCTAATACCATTAATTTATCGCTATTTTCCATCATCTTTTGCGCAATCGCAGCTTCATCGACGTGCTGGTCCATCACACCATGCAGCGCGTGTATCGCCCCTGCGCCAATCACTGCGTAATCAGCAAAAAATTCAGCAATATTTTTTAGTGCAATCGCACCTAAGCATGCATTTTGCGCTGCATTAAATTGCCCACCAATCAAAATTGTTTCGATGGTTGAGTTTTCTTGTAACGTATTTGCCAATAAAGGCGAATTCGTAATGACGGTTAAATTATCAATCAACTTAATTCTTTGGCTAAATTCAAAGGTGGTTGTGCCAAAATCAATAAACAATGTGTCTCCAGGTTTTATCAGCTCAGCCGCTTTTGCTGCAATCGCTTTTTTCTCATCAACCGCGGCTTGTGCTCTTTCCGTAAAATTACGCTCAAATTTTGACTGGATATTAACGGCTCCACCATGGACTTTTTTCAGTAACTTTTGAGTTTCAAGTTTACTAAGGTCACGACGGATAGTTTCTTGCGCGACATTAAAATGTTTTGCAAGCTCCTGTACGTAAACCTGCCCTTGAGTAGAAAGCAGCTCAATGATGGTTTGATGACGTACTTTTGAGGAACGTCCCTCACACATAGTTTAATCCTTCTTAACCATTTAACTTTCCAGCACTATACAACAGTGATACTAATTTCAGTAGCGTCCCGTTGTATTTTTGTTAAATCAATATTTTTCAGTAAAATACGTCGTGTTGGTAAACAGCGATGGCGTTTTTCATATAACAGGGTATTTCCTGCCATAACTCGAATAGTTCCGCTCACAGGTTGTTCAACTTTGATATTAAAATCAATTTGTCGCACTGATAAATTATCAATATCAATACATGCAGGAACACTAAAACAAATTTTCGAGTCAAACTGCACAGGAATATGTTGGGTTTCTTTCAATTGTTGTTGATGATGATTCGCTAATAAATCGTCTGCTATCCGCCCTCCTGTCACTAAACCTTCTTGATAGCATTGGTCACCCATATCGGCCGGATGCAACATATTGCCCGCAGCATAATAACTAGCATCTGAGCAACGCCCATATTGGTCTGTTACCGGTTTTCCTGTCGCCGCATCAAACCCCAAATGGCTTTTACGGATTAAGGTGTTTTCACCAACAAATTGTCCCGTAAAAATGACCGAATCACACATAATTTTGTGGCTTTTACCTTTGGTTTCAATAACCACATATTCCACGCGATCTAATCCACCAATTTCAGTAATTTTACTATTCAAATAAACGGGGGTTCCCATCGCTTTGGCAAATAAAGTCGCGGGTTTAAACGCTAAAATCCGTTCGCCACTTTCAATCATCGCTTGGGCTTTAACACCTGCATTTTTTAGTGTCCATAATGCAGAAAAACTCACTAATTCACTGCCTACTATCACTGGATTGCGGCAAGGCTTCTTACCATTTAGATAAACAAATTGCTGTAATGCCCCGGCTGTTAATACCCCTTGAGGGCGCAAGCCTGAAACTAAGCGCGGGTGTCTAGGTGTTTCTCTGACCCCAGTCGCTATCAGAACCCGCTTAGCTTGCATTTCAACAAGGCCTTCTGGTGTTGAAACTGTTAATTTTCCATTAGGCTGCAGTGCCGTTACCGTACTACGGGTGAAAATTGGTGTATTTCCCAGTTGATTAACAATTTTTTCTGCAAATTGATTGCCTTTCATCGGGCGCTTGAATGCGAGTATGCCAAAAGTTGGGTGTTGGCAATGACGCGGAACGCCTCCTGCCTGCGCTTCACGTTCAATAATGGCGATATTTTGAATACCGCGACGACGCAAAGCCTGTGCAGCAGCAACACCAGTAGGGCCCGAGCCAATGATAATCACATCATAATTTAAACTCATTTTACGGCCTCCACTGCCAGTGTGTGGTCGAAACGACCATTAATGATTTCAGCCACCTGGCTACTACAATAAAACCCATTACAGCGCCCCATCATCACTCGCGTTCTGCGGCGTAAAGCGCCCAAACATTCGGGAGGAATATCCGAATCAAATGCGGCCTCAATCTCCCGCTGAGTCACTAATTCACAATGGCAAACAATACCGCCATTGCTTTTGCATTGGTAATCCCGCTGATGATATTCAGAAATCATTGGCATGGTTGGCCAAATTAGTGCTTCTGGCGGTGATAATTCAAAAAGTGGTGTGAAGTTTTCTTGATACAATTTACCAAGATAGCTTGCCACCCCTAAAGCCGAAGTTAAGCCTGTTGAACGAATTCCCCCCGCACATATCCACTGTTTTTCAGGATAATCATTAATACGGTAATACTTTTCTTCTGTGGCAGGACGTAACCCCGCATAGGTTGCGGTCACACTGTAATTGTGCAATGAAGGTAACATACGTGAACCTTGGGCAATTAAGTCCTCAAGGACTTCTTGTTTTACTTCTGCCTTCCAACGGTCATCTTGTTCCTCCGCTGTTGGGCCAAGTAAGAGGTTGCCAAAGATGGTTTTTGATAGCAAAACACCTTTTGTGATAGCCGTTGGCACTGGCAAGATAATCGCATTGATATCTGCTGCTGCGGCTTTATCATAAACGAGGAACTGTCCTTTACGTGGTTTTATTTGGAACGGTGATGGGTGGCAAATTGATTCAACAATGTCCCCGTTGATCCCTGCGCAGTTAATGACTAAACGGGCAGAAAACTCACCTTTTGATGTGGTTAAACGCCATATTCCATCATTGAGTGCTCCACCGCTTACCTCACAATGAAAACGGTATTCAGCCCCATGTTTCACAGCTTGTGTTAAATACGAAAGTGGTGTACTCCATGGGTCGATAACCGCCTCACCTGGCACAGAAACGGCCGCAAGTGCGCCTTGTGCTAAATGTGGTTCTCTACGATAGAGTTCTTCTTTATCAATAATTGTCACATCTAATACATTATTAGTGTGCGCTTGCTCAACTATCGCAGGTAATTTACTGAGTTGCTCATCATTCCATGCAACCACTAATGCTCCTGTTTCAAGAAGAGGTAAATTCATTTTTTCTCTGATTTCAATGAATTCACGATACCCTTCTTGCATGCACTCAAGTTCTAGACTCCCTGGTGTGGCGTCAAAACCTGTATGTAATAGCGCACTATTTGCCTTACTTGCTCCCGAAAGAATGTCACCTCCACGTTCGAGTAACAACGTGTTGGCACCCATCAGTGTGAATTTGCGTGTCACTGCACAGCCAATGACACCACCGCCGATGACAATGACATCCCAAATCTTTTTATTATTAATTTCCATGGCTGAGATCCTTAACTTAAAACTTGCACACATAAAACCACATAATTCCCACAATCACAATAATTAAAACAACACAAAGCACAACAACAACCAAAAACTTACTCACATTGTTACTTTATTGTGAGTTTTGTCACATTAGTGAAACTTGCTGTGAGTTTTTTGTGGATTTTATTTCCGATTAAACGATAGTAAGCAAAAAAACAGACCTATTTACAACATTTATAACACTGGGAATACTGTGATGCTCAATCAACGTTATGCGGCTATCGATCAGGGAACAACGGGAACCCGGGTCGTTGTCTTTGAAGAAGGCGGCCATTACCACTCCCCTATGAGCATTCCTCATAAGCAAATCACATTGAATAGTGGTTGGGTTGAACACGACCCAGAGGAAATACTGGCAAACATCATTAAGTGCTTACACAGCTGTGAAGTTGTTGATGCTATTGGGCTTTGTCACCAAGGTGAAAGTATTGTGGCATGGGATGCGGACAGCAAGCGTCCTTTATACAATGCCATTGTCTGGCAAGACTTGCGGACAGAGAAAACCATCTCAATGCTCAAAGAGGCAGGGTTAGAGCCACTGGTGCAATCTAAGTCGGGATTACCTCTCGACCCGTATTTTTCCGCCAGCAAAATGGGGTGGATAATTGAAAATGTCGTCGGAGCAAAAACATTAGCGGATAAAAATAAACTACGTATCGGTACGATGGATGCTTTTTTTCTCGACCGTTTATGTGGCGTATTCGTCACCGACTATAACTCAGCATCTCGAACGTCATTACTCAACATTCATACATTAGAATGGGACCAAGAACTGTGTGACATTTTTGGTGTTCCCATCCACTGCTTACCACCAATTAAAGATAACATCGGTGATTTTGGTGCAGTAAATCTCGATGGGCATCTCACACCAGTCACAGCCATTATTGTTGACCAATTTGCTGGCACATTTGGCCATGGCTGTCGTGAAAAAGGTGATGCAAAAATTACCTTCGGTACAGGCGCTTTTTTGCAAGCATTGACTGGTACAGATATACCACAAACTCATGACAGCGGTTTACTACCCACACTCTGCTGGAAGTTCCCCAATCAACCCCCTGTATTTGGCTTAGATGGTGGCGTGTACAACGCAGCGTCTGCCATCAATTGGGCTCGCAAAATCGGTTTATTTGACTCATTCGATGAGCTTGGTGATTTCAGGGCTGAATCTGCGATTAAACGTGGTCTCGCCTTTGTCCCAGCGTTATCTGGTTTAGGCTGCCCATACTGGGATCGCAGTGCTGCGGGTCTCTGGGCGGGGCTTTCATTAGATACTGACAAAAAAGATATGATGCAGTCTGTTTTGGAAGGCATCGCAGCGCGCTCCGCTGAAGTTATTTTTGCAATGGAAAAAATTTCACCGTTAGGCCAATCAATCTCAGTCGATGGAGGGCTTTCTTCAAATCAATATTTTAAACAATTTTTAGCGAATTTATTACAGAAAGACATTGAAGCACCAGCAAACCGTGAAGTCACCGCACTAGGCGCAGCCTTGCTGGCTCGCAAAGGCATCGGTATCACTCACGAAATGGCGGTAAGACGCAACGCTACTGTGACACATCCTGATGGAACGAACATGCAAGGTGTGATGGAACAATATCGCGACATCATTGCCCGTTCTCGCCAATTAAGACACTAAAATAATAAAAGGAAACCCTACCATGGCTGAATTCGGAAATTACATTATTTACTTGATCATGTGCGGAGCCATCATTGGCGCAGTCGCATCCATTGTCAGACCCACCAGCGATCTTGGAAAAGAGTTTGTTAACGGGATCTTTTCTATTGGTCCCGTGTTTCTTGCCCAAGCGGGGATCATGGCTGCAGTTCCACTACTCTCACAGTTAATCTCTTACATTCTTGGGCCTGTCTTTTCCTCTGTTGGATCAGACGTTTCCATTGCGGCCTTATCGATTATTGCAGTTGACATGGGCGGTTACCAACTAGCCGATGCACTGACGACGAATCGAGACATGTGGATCACCGCAATGTTGATCGGTTATACCTCTGGGGCCACTATTGTTTACCTGATCCCAGTAGGGTTAACAATGCTAAATCGCAAAGATCATAAATACCTTGCGCTTGGTGCAATGGCTGGGTTGATCTCAATACCATTTGGCGTACTCGCTTCACTGCTATTAATTACGTTCAATAATATTCCTGTCAGGGATATTATCTCTACGAACTCACCGGCAGCACATCAATTAACCTTAGATTTCTTTACCATGTTGCAATACTTGATGCCGCTGTTTGTATTCTGTTTTTTATTAGCTGCTGGGCTAAAATATCGCCCAATGTTAATGGTAACGGGTTTCCTGATTTTCGGTAAAATCATGGATGCATTCGTCAAATTAGTCTTAGCATTTTCAATCGTTGAACACTTTACCGGGGTATTCACTAAAGTTTTCGGGGCATGGGGCTTCGACCCACTGTTTGCGGACCAAAATGAGTTATTCCGCGCCATCGAGATTGCGGGCTATATCGGTATTATGTTAGCGGGTACATTCCCAATTTGTTATTTATTCCAACGCTACTGTAAACCTTTAGTACGTGCATTAAGTAACCGTTTAAAACTGAGTGATACCGGGTCTTTGGGTTTTATTATGGTTATGGCAAACATTATTGCAACTTATCATTTATTCAAAGAAATGCGAGCTAGAGACAAAGTACTCTGCGTTGCATTTGGTGTTTGTGCGCAAGCCACCATCGGTGACCACCTTGCGTTCACGGCCAATTTCCAACCCACGCTTGTTTTACCTATTCTGCTTGGTAAGTTGGTTGGTGGCTTCTTAGCGGTATTTATTGCGATTAAAATATCAGTGCCACAAGCAATGCGCTATGAAGCTGAAGATATAAAAGCGGCTGAAATAGCCAAAGAAGAAAGTGAACTCGCTGTTGCGAAGCAACATTAATTAACATTAACCATATTTATATATTTAAATATACAACTCGCTGCATGCTAAATATGAATACTCATAAAGTAGTATGCAGCTTTTATTTATTGGTCTGAAATTAATTCAAACTCTCATCAATTATTAACATTGCACTCACTATATGGTTATTTATATTAGTCATCATTAACCATTACATTATTTATAGATACATAATTTGAATGTAAATAATTACTTCAATTAATAAAATTTAGTGACAACAATTCATCAAAATAATTGTTCAAAAATAAAGGCACCTCAATAACAATTATATTGAAGTGCCTTAAAATCGATATCATTAATTAAAATGAGAATTATTTCGCTTTAACGTTCCCAATAAGATTCTTCTAAGCTATCTTCTTTTTCAGGTAAGCCACGAGTCAAGCGAGGCGAATGCTGAGTTAATACTTGATAACTTACACGATTAGCATATTTACACACTTGGGCTAAAGATGAATAAGTTAAGTATTGGCGCTCATGTTTACTGGAATTAGGCACATTAGAGCGATGGTAAGAATTGGCAGTAATATCGTGAAGTAATGCAGATAAAGCCCCGTCTCCCGCCCCATTCGTGTTCATGATTTTCTCAGGCCCGCCCATGTATGGCTCAATATGTGAGAAAATTCGTAATGGAACTTGGCAATCTTGCTGACGCATTGCTCGGCTAAACTCGTATAAGTTAAATTCTGCAATCGCCCCCGGCAATAGTGGGTGCTGCGTCGTACGTTTATAAGCGTCTTCCGTATAGCCAGCCATATACAAGCCTGACGGGCCCGCTGTGCATAAAACTAAATCGACCCAGTCTAATGCCATATTAGAGGCAAGTAATGGGTCACTCAGCCCTGTCAGCTCCTGTGCTTCATCTTCATTCATTGCAACTACTGAAATATGTTCCGCTAAGAAATCACGCCAGAACTGAGGGTCTTGAGCGATGACAAATTTAGTTCCAAGCGTCAACACAACGGGAACATTATGCTTTTTCGCATACGCAATAGCCTGCATAGTCGCATCCGGCATAGTTTCTCCGGGTTTGCAGCGGACTAAATAAGCCGTTAAAACCAGCGCGGAAGCCCCCGCAATGATATCTTCGGGAATGCTATTTGGGTGCAAGCGGTTCATATGGCCTGGACTGATAGCAAAAGTTCGCTCGCCATTTTCAGTAACTAAGGTAAAACAACGCCCAATAGGGCCATCCACACCTTGTAGAAAATTTAAATCCATACGGCTTGAGGTGTGGCATAAATAGCGATAGGCATAGCTACCAATTTGGATGTTATTACACATTGTGCCCAATAACACAGATCTGTCATCGGCTAATACTGAATAATTGTGCAGTGTATTGCCAATTGTCCCACCCGCAAACTCATGAGTAATCAATGCATTATCTGTAAGTTCTTTATATAAAGCTTCAGCGGCATCATCTTCAATAACCAATGAATGTCCCTTACTCAACTGGTAGCGCTGAATGAAATCGTCATCCACTTTCGCTTCAATATCGACTAGTGTTTGATCGATACCAACGATATAGGACTTACAATTCTCATCATCCGCCAATGTTTCTTTTAAAGGCTGTAATAAAGGATCTCTGAGGCTAACAGGAAAATAGTGTTTTGACTTGCGTTGACCGGGGAATTTCATAATTAGAAGATTAACAATGGAACATCGCCCTATTCTAGCACGATAAAGTAAAGCCAGCACCTGCAAAGAAGGCACTGGCTCCATTGTTTGTCATTTGGAAGTTATTTTACTGATTTTGATATTTATAATCGCGGTAAAGTTCCCGACTTAACACAAATGCACAACTCAAAATTAAACCAAGTATTGCGCTTAATGCAACAATTAACGATGATTTTGGTGAATCTTTATGCAACGGTAAGTCTGGCGTTAAAATAAATTTAACTGGCGTAAAATTTAATTCTTTACTGGTTAACTCTTGTAAATCATCAATATAAATTTTACGGTTTTGTAGGTTTTCGCTCATCAATGCCAAATCACGATTTTGGGTTTCGATCAGTAATTTTTTCTCTAAAGCTTCAGTTCCTAACGCAATAGGGTAATCAGGGTCATCATTGATAGCAACAGAATCGCTGGCTATCGGCTTTTCAATTCCAGCCGCTTTTGCAATATCAACAGCTCGTTTAAGCCTTTCAACCTTAACATCGTATTCCGTTTGAATTTTGCTGACTTCGCGTTTTAGTGACTCACTGGCATAAATAAGTTTCTCTGAAATCATATTGTCGATTTCAACTTTTAACTGTTGCCTTACTTTCGATGCACTATAGCGAATATAACCTTCAAGTAAGTCCTGGGCTTCCGTTGGCAAAGGGGCAGTAAAGCTCAAAACAATATCACTTGAAGTACTGTTTTTCTCTTTTGAGAGATCTTGAATTTTAATATCATTAGAAATGATTGAGTTTACTAACCTTTGCTGAGCGATAACATCATCTTTTGGGTCAATTTTCTCTGCAAGATTATGATAATACTCAGTACTTCTTATATAACTCTCTTGATTAACTTTCGAACGATATTGGTCAATAAATGCAGTAAAAACACGTTGAGCACTGAGATCAATAGGAATATCTAAGACATCCAATTGCGCTTTAAATGCATTGACTTCTTTAAGCTCTTCAGATGCAGGAGGAATAACAATAGCAGTACTGCTCCATTTTTGAGGTAATAACTTAACAACACCAACACTTACCCCAATACAAACAATCGTAAATATAAGAATCAAAAATTTATGTTTTAACAAAATGGAAAACAAGGCCATCAAATCAATTTCATCGTTTTGCTGTATATGAAATTGATGAGCAGAAGACGACTTCTGCTCTATATTACCTTGTGGTGGCTGCTGCTTATTGCTCATATTAATTCCAAAAGACATAACATTCATTCAATCATTTATAATTTCAGATAAGTGATTATAGTCTATAATCAGCTTATTGATATATCGATAAGCAAACTTTTCTGCATTAATTTACTGAATTACTTATTTCAGTACATCTTGAATTATTGAATTAATCATATGAATACTATTTGGATTATCATTTAACGCCGGTATGTAATTATATTTATTACCGCCACTACTCATAAAAAACTCTTTATTTTGCTCGCTAATTTCTTCTAATGTTTCTAAGCAATCAACTGAAAACCCTGGGCAAATGACCTGAACTGACTTTACTCCTTGCGCGGGTAATTCATGCATCGTTTTATCCATATAAGGCATCAACCAAGGCTCACGTCCAAAACGTGACTGGTAGGTAAGCATGACTTTGTCACTTGGATAATTCAGCGCCTCACGGAGTGCCTCCGCCGTTTTTTCGCATTCTTGCTGGTAAATATCTCCGGTATCACAATAACGCTGCGGAATACCATGGAAAGACAATATAAGCCTATCTGGCTCACCATGCAGAGCAAAGCTTTCTTCTATCGAGCTGACTAGCGCTTGAATATAAGCGGGATGTGTCGCATAGCTCCGAATAAATTGCACACTTGGAATGGTACGTCTGCTTGCAAATGCTCTCGTTAATGCATCATACACCGCTGCAGTTGTCGTACAGGAGTACTGTGGATACAGTGGAAGTACCACTAAATCGGTCACGCCTTGGTCTAGCAAGCTATCCACCGCACTTTTAATTGAAGGTGAACCATAACTCATACCTATCTCTACGGCAGTATTCGGCAATAATTCAGCGAGCTTTTGCTTTTGACGTAAAGAATAAACCAGTAATGGCGAGCCACCTTCTAACCAAATAGATTGGTATAATTTCGCTACCTTAGAAGAACGAAGCGGTAAAATCGCCCCATGCAAAATGGGTTTCCAAATCAAGCGGGGTACATCAATAACGCGTTTATCACTAAGAAATTCGGCTAAATAGCGTTTCACTGCTGAGGTCGTTGGGGCATCAGGGGTTCCTAGGTTAGCTAACAAAATGCCGTATTTTTTTTCTGACATGAAACAACTCCTAATTGATAATTATTCCCAACTTTAGCACAGTTAATTAACGATTTTTGTCACCAAGTGGTATAAAAAACAAAGGCAGCGATCATCGCTGCCTCCATATAATACCTTATACTTAAAATAATTCGAATTGCAGTGACTATTACTGCAATACACATCATGATAAGTACAAATATTAACCTAAAATTTTCGCCAGTTCTTCACTAACTTCTGCTACTTTACGCGTACCGTCTAATTTGAAGTACTTGGTATTCCCTTGTTTAGCTTCATTTTGGTAATACGCAATTAAAGGTGCAGTTAATGCATGGTATTCAACCAGACGCTTACGTACGGTGTCTTCTTGGTCATCTTTACGGATGGTTAGTTCTTCACCTGTTACATCGTCTTTGCCTTCAACCTTTGGTGGGTTAAAGTTGATATGATAAACACGGCCTGATGGTGCATGCACACGACGACCAATGATGCGCTCAACAATGATTTCATCAGGTACATCAAATTCCAGCACGTTATCAACAGTGATGCCAGCTTCTTTCATGGCGTCCGCTTGAGGGATAGTACGGGGGAACCCATCCAACAAGAAGCCATTGCGGCAGTCATCTTGTTTGATGCGCTCTTTAACTAATGCGATAACTAATTCATCAGTAACTAATTTACCGTTATCCATCAGCTCTTTAGCTTGTAAACCAAGTTCGCTCCCTGATTTAACAGCGGCACGTAACATGTCACCGGTTGAAATTTGAGGGATCCCAAACTTTTCCATAATAAATTGAGCTTGAGTGCCCTTACCAGCGCCTGGAGCGCCAAGCAGAATGATACGCATTGCGTAAACCCCTTGCTATTTAGATTTTTATAATTTGAAAAGAAAACAAGCTACCATACCATTAGCATGCCGCTTTACTCAAGAACACACGTAAACGATTTCGCATTTATCTTTTTTCGCAAAAGAAAAAAACCACGCTAAAGCACAAGCAAAAGCGTGGTTTATGCTCAATAACGAAAATACTAGATTAAATTACTTTAGAAGTAATTCATTGATTTTTCGTATAAATAGGTTTGGATCTTCCAATGTACCACGTTCTGCTAATAATGCTTGATCCAACAGGACATCAACCCAATCAGCAAACACGGACTCATCAGTGACTTCAGCTGCTTTTTTAACCAAAGGGTGCGTTGGGTTCAATTCGAAGTTATATTTCACTTCTGGCGCGGCTTGTCCTGCTGCTGCAAACAGTTTCGCCATCTGTGTACTCATTTCATCTACATCTGTCGTGACAATTGCAGGTGTATCCGTTAAGCGATGCGTGAGTTTAACCTCTTTAACACGCTCACCAAGGAATGACTTAACGCGCTCAATAAAGGGCTCTAATTGCTTATCAGCTTCCTCTTGTTCCGCTTTGTTTTCATCCGCTAGCTTATCTAATGACTCATCGGCTTTACTTACGGATTGGAACTGTTTACCGTCGAATTCCGATAAGTAATTCATCATCCATTCATCAATACGGTCAGATAACAGCAAGACTTCTATGCCTTTTTTACGGAATAACTCAAGATGCGGGCTGCCTTTTGCCGCTGCATAGCTGTCTGCCGTGATGTAGTAAATTTTATCTTGGCCCTCAACCATACGGCTTACATAATCGTCTAAAGAGACGTTCTGTACACTGCTATCAGTATGAGTCGTTGCAAAACGCAGGAGTTTAGCAATAGTTTCACCATTTGCCATATCTTCCGCAGGGCCTTCTTTCATCACTAAACCAAATTGTTGCCAGAAGGTTTGGTATTTTTCTGCATCTGATTTAGCCAGTTTTTCCAGCATTTGCAGGACGCGCTTGGTTAATGCACTGCGCAAACTACGAGTTAATGCGCTGTCTTGCAGTATTTCCCGCGAAACGTTCAACGGTAAATCATTGGAGTCCAACACCCCACGAATAAAACGCAGGTAATTCGGCATGAACTGTTCTGCGTCATCCATAATAAATACGCGTTGAACATAGAGTTTCAAGCCGTGTTGTTGGTCACGATTCCATAAATCAAATGGCGCTTTAGAAGGTACATACAGCAGGCTGGTATACTCTTGCTTACCTTCTACACGGTTATGGCTCCATGTCAGCGGGTCTGCGTAGTCATGGGAAATATGTTTATAGAACTCGGTATATTCTTCGTCTGAAATTTCAGACTTACTACGCGTCCATAATGCTTTTGCTTGGTTAATTTTTTCCCAAGTGACCGTACCGTCTTCTTCATTTTTTTCTTCGATTTCAACTGGTAAAGCAATATGGTCAGAATATTTGCTAATCACTGAACGCAAGCGCCAGTTATCCAAATATTCTTTTTCGTCATCGCGCAAATGCAAGGTAATTTCGGTGCCGCGTTCGGCTTTTTCAATATCAGCGATGGTGTATTCACCTTCACCAGCAGATTCCCAGAACACACCTTCATTTGCAGGAGCACCTGCCGCACGGCTACGTACCGTTACTTTGTCAGCCACGATAAATGCAGAATAGAAGCCCACACCAAATTGACCAATCATTTGGCTATCTTTGACTTGGTCACTACCTAATGATTCTAAGAATGCTTTTGTGCCGGACTTCGCGATAGTTCCGAGGTTTTCAATCACCTCTTCACGGCTCATACCGATACCGTTATCGCTGATGGTCAATGTACCTTGGTCTTTGTCAGCACTAATGCGCACGCGCAGCTCACCATCGTTTTCATACAGTTCGGGTTTAGATAATGCACGAAAACGCAGTTTATCCGCCGCATCTGATGCGTTGGAGATCAATTCGCGTAGGAAAATCTCTTTATTTGAATAAAGAGAGTGGATCATTAATTGGAGGAGTTGTTTAACTTCTGATTGGAAACCACGCGTTTCCTGTCCTTTCATACTCATTAATCGCCTCTATTTCATCAATCTAATTGGATAGGTTTGACTTATCGATGCAGATTAGTTGGGGGCGAAAAACAGAAATTCAAGCGAAAAGAACAAAAAATTTAAACCATCAGAACCAAAAGCTAATGATTAGAAAGAAAATAATCACATCCGTCATCATTCTAAAGGAAGTTGATGAAAGGGATCGTTTTAATCACCCCCAAACATATCCTCTAAATAATTTGTGCTGTAGCTAGGCGTCAAATGCGTTAATCCCTAGGAGCATACCAGTATATGACCTGAGTCACCGAGTGCAGCCCCCTACGGCTTAAATTAGTAACTGAATTCTGTAGGGTGATTTTAGAAAAACGAAATCAATACTATCCTCTAAATAGTTCAAGTTGTAGGTAGGCGGCAAATGAGGAGATCTCGGGGAGCATACATCAGTATGTGACCCGAGTCGCCGAGTGCAGCCAACACCCCTACAGCTTGAAATATGACGAGGATATTACAATCGAGAGCGGCCGGAGAGCGAATGCGATAACGTCGTACTATCGACAAGCTCCAGTTCTCCGCCAACAGGCACCCCGTGTGCAATTCGGCTCGCCGCCACTCCATATTGGCCACACATTTGCCCAATATAATTTGCCGTCGCTTCCCCTTCTACCGTTGGGTTAGTTGCTAAAATCACCTCATTGACCGTCTCTGACGCCAAACGCTCTTCGAGCCTATCAAGACCGATATCCATAGGGCCAATGCCATCAAGTGGTGATAAATGCCCCATAAGTACAAAATAGCGGCCGGAAAATTGCCCGGTTTGTTCGATTGCATAGATATCTGCGGGGCTTTCAACCACACAAATTAAGCCATTCTGTTGGCGGCGTGGGTTATCACAAATATTACAAACATCTTGTTCTGTAAATGTTCTGCAATCACGACAGTGGCCTATTTCAGACATGGCTCGAGTGAGTGATTGTGCTAAACGCATTCCACCACTACGGTCACGCTGTAAAAGATGAAAAGCCATTCGCTGCGCTGACTTGGGGCCAACCCCCGGAAGACAGCGCAGAGCTTCCATCAACGATTCAAGAAGCGGACTTGTTTGCATTAGAATGGCATCTTAAAGCCTGGTGGTAATTGCATACCACTGGAAACACTCGCCATTTTTTCTTTCTGAGTTTCTTCGATACGACGTGCAGCATCATTGAATGCCGCGGCAATCAAATCTTCTAACATTTCTTTGTCGTCTTCAAGCAAGCTAGGGTCGATTTCAACACGACGGCAGTTGTGTGAACCATTAATGGTCACTTTAACTAAGCCAGCTCCAGACTCACCTGTAGCTTCGAGTTGAGCGATTTCTTCCTGAACTTTTTGCATTTTATCTTGCATTTGCTGGGCCTGTTTCATCAGGTTACCCAATCCACCTTTACCAAACATAGTTATCTCTCACAACTGAGGCTACAGCTTAACAATGAGACTGTAGCGTTAAACGGGGCGAATACTCTCTTCATCTAATTGCGCATCAAACATTGAGCGCAGTTTTTGAATCGTTTTATCCGCAATAATAGACTGGCGCGCTTGTGCCAGTTTTTCTTCATAAATCGCCTGTCGCCATTCTAGCGGGGTTTTCACCTCGCTATTATCATCATGAACGATTTTCAGTTCAACAGTACGACCATATAGTTCGCTCAGAGCTTCTTCCAACGCTTTGTGTGCCGATGGTTTATCGAGATGCTTCTGAGCCGAGCGCAAATGTAAAACAATTTGCGACTCGCTTAACTCTTCTATATATGAATTCAAAGCTAATTGTTCAACCAGTTTGGGAATATTTAATTTTGCAATTTTCCCTGACCAACTGTCACGAACTCGCCCTTCCTCAATAATTTTAACGGCTAACTCAGGCGTTTTTTCATATTCTAACGCCTCTTTGATCCCGCTTGGCGTTGTCACTGCCTCTTTTGGCGCCATCGCCTCTTCATTTTGAGGCTTCCATTGGTATTGCTTTGGTTTTTGTGGTTTTGCCGCCTGAGACGCTTTATTAACCACATTTTGTTGATGTTTGCTGGTCACGGCGGCCAGCCTTTCCAGTGCTGATGCCGCCGGCTTAGCCCTTTCAGGCGTCACCGGTTTAGCCTTTTTTGGGCTAGGATCCTCACTTTGTGGAGATTGTAACGCCTGTCTAGCCTTCAATAACTGTAACGTTGGGCTATTGTCTGGCAGATTTTCTGCTCGCGCTTGTGTCGGAGGCACCCTTTGCGTCATATTTGATGCCGCAGACGGTGCAGATTGAACAGCGGCTTGTGGAATAACTTTTGGCGGTGCTTCAATTTCAGCAATCACATTTTTAGGATGAAAAGCTAATGCACGTAATAGTGCCATTTCAACCCCCATACGCCGCTCAGGGGCATAGGGGAGTTCTTTTCTTCCGACTAATAACGTTTGGTAAAACAGTTGAAGGTCTGCTGGGGAAATGACCCTTGCGACCTGCCGTAGCCGCCCTTCTGTCGATGACGGGTCTGTTTCTTGTTCAGCAGGAAGCAGTTGGATCATCGCGATACGGTGTAATTGCGACAAAATTTCCACCAGCAAGTTCTCCCAATCCGCTCCGCGACTGGCAGCTTGCTCCACCTGCTCCATTACCGCCATGCTATCGGCACGTACTAGTGCTTCAATAATGGCTAATGGCTGCTCGTCATCAAGGGCTCCTAGCATTTGGCTGACAATATCAGCCGTGACTTTCCCTTGCCCCATCGCAATGGCTTGGTCAGTTAAGCTTAATGCATCACGTAAACTACCATCAGCCGCTCTTGCTATCAGCTGGCGAGCACGTTGGTCATGCTCAATATTTTCTGCATTTAGGATGAGTTCAAGTTGCTCACTGATTTGCGTGACATCTAACGCTTTTAGATGGAATTGCAAACAGCGAGACAAAATGGTCACGGGGAGTTTTTGCGGGTCCGTCGTCGCCAATAAAAACTTCACATGTTCAGGCGGTTCTTCAAGGGTTTTTAACAACGCATTGAAACTATGACGAGACAGCATATGTACTTCGTCAATTAAATAAACTTTGAAGCGCCCACGTGCGGGTGCGTATTGGACGTTGTCTAATAATTCACGAGTGTCTTCGACTTTGGTACGGGAAGCCGCATCAATTTCAATTAAATCGACAAATCGCCCTTGTTCTATTTCAAGGCAATTAGCGCATTGTCCACAAGGCGAGGCGGTGATCCCTGTTTCACAATTAAGACCTTTAGCAAATAGGCGCGCAATTGTCGTTTTCCCTACACCACGTGTACCTGAGAAAAGATAGGCGTGATGAAGCCGCTGATGCGTTAGCCCATTAGCGAGTGCAGTCAAAACGTGCTGTTGGCCAACAACGTCTGAAAATTTTTGGGGGCGCCACTTACGGGCAAGTACCTGATAGCTCATGGATTCCACTGTCATTTAACATGGTACGTGAATATATATAATCATAGTACCATGCTACCACAGCCTCAACCTATACAGCGAGGCTGTGATAAAAATAGAGGGAAAATAAAGATTAGTGGCCTGGGAACTCAACAAGGCTATAAGAAGAAACACCTTCTTTTTGTAGACGTTCAACGCCGCCAAGATCAGGTAAACAGATGATAAATGCCGCATCAACAACATTAGCACCAAGCTGTTTGATCATTCTTACCGTTGCTTCCACGGTACCACCGGTCGCGAGTAAGTCATCAACAACTAAGACGTTATCTTCAGGGCTGATGCTATCTTTATGGATCTCAAGCGTATCGGTGCCATACTCAAGGTCGTAAGTCATACTCAATACTTCACGTGGTAATTTCCCTTTTTTACGCACAGGGACAAAACCTACGCCTAAACGTAATGCAACTGGCGCGCCAAATAGGAAACCACGCGCTTCAGTTCCTACAATTTTAGTGACGCCTTTATTTTGATAATGTTCCACTAACATATCAATCGTTGCTTGGTATGCAGCAGGGTTATTTAATAAAGTCGTAATGTCACGAAAGATCACGCCTTCGATTGGATAATTTTGAATCGATGCGATACTTTCTTTAATCAATTGCAGTTGTTGCTCTTTAGCGGTCATAATAAAAGCCATGTAGTAAACACGAAAGTGTAGAATCTATGTAAAGTACCATAAAAATGCAATAAGAAGCCGTCAATTTGGCATCAGTTTTGTTGCTGAATATCAATATTCCGCTATTTTTGACACTTAATGAGAACAAAAAATGAAAATTCCCGCTCTTTTGGACGCGTTAAAAAAGCAAATTGATGAATTGAAAACACGAGTGGAACCCATAAAGGATCTTGAGTTTTCACATTCACGCTTCGATATGCAATTGTTTAGTCGCAAATCAACCCGTTTGGGTGATTGCCAAAACGAATTACAGACCTTATACCAGCAATTGTGCCATAGCGTAACGTTAAACCACAGCGAGCAGGTCAATTTTCTGACTGAGAAAATTGTCCATCAAATGCAGGCAATTTCACGAGAGATCTCTACACAAACTTTACGTGAAAAAGAGTCTAGTTTCACTAAAAAAAGGGAACAGGTTGATTTATATGAACGTTTATCACAACACCAAGACTATGAACGACGCTTGCAAGCCATGGTGAGTGAAAAAGAACTTCATTTAAGTGAGCTAACCGACCACCGTTTGCAGCACCAATGCCAAAAAGAACTCGCTGTACTCGCAGGCCGTTTGTACCGATGCCGCCAAGCACTTTTGCGCATTGAAAAAGCCATTGAACATCAAGAAAATCAATACTTTGATTAAATATTAGAAGGGAACGCTATGAATTCGCTCAAAGATGCCCCACAAGAAGTACAACTTGCCGTTGATTTGATTTATTTACTCGAGAATTCAGATATTGAAGCCGATATTGTATTAAAAGCTCTTGATATTGTTAAAAATGATTATATTTCCAAACAGATGCAGGCGGCACAAGCCACCCGCACAGATGAAATCTAATTAACTTGGTAGGTTGTCATCACTGTCTTTTGGTGTACGTTTCACTTCTTGCACTTCATCCCCTTTGCTATTATGCAAATGAACTTCTAACTGGTTGAATGCAATATCAATATCATTTTCTCGACATAATTTATCTATCGCACGGTTCACTTCATCGCTGGTCACACCACGGTCACCTATCTGCCGCACATAAAAACGCAATTCATGATCTAGCGTGCTCGCGCCAAAACTGGTGAAATAAACATTGGGAGCAGGTTCCGTCATTACCTTACTGTTACTGGTTGCGGCAGATAGTAAAACGCGTTTTACTTTATCAAGATCAGAACCATACGCTACCCCGATCGCAATCGTAATACGTGTAACGGTGTCTGATAGCGACCAGTTGATCAACCGCTCAGTCACAAATGCTTTATTGGGTATGATCACTTCTTTACGATCAAAATCGACGATCGTTGTTGCACGAATGCGAATTTTACTGACTGTTCCTGAATAGGTCCCAATAGTGACCGTATCGCCAATGCGGATCGGCCGCTCAAACAATAAAATGATCCCTGAAACAAAGTTAGCAAAAATTTCTTGTAAACCAAACCCTAACCCGACCGTTAAGGCTGCCGCCAACCATTGCAGCTTGTTCCACGTGACACCAATCATCCCTAATGAGGCGATCGCCCCAATTCCCACAATAATATAAGTCAATATTGTCGTGATGGCATAAGTGGAGCCTTGACGAAGTTTTAACCGCGATAAGACCAAAACCTCCAGTAACCCGGGGAGATTTCGCGTCATCACCCAAGCAACAATAATGATCACCAGAGCCAAAATTAAATTCGCTAACGTGACGAATTGTAAGATATTTCCCCCATCTGCCGATGTGGCGGTATAGCTCCACAAATTCACGCTATCTAAGAAAGAGAAAATAGTGATGAAATCAGACCAAATTGCGTAAAACGCCAATGCAAAGATAATAAACAACACCATCGTGGTGAGACGTAACGATTGTTGGCTAATCAGCTCAATGGTCATTGGGGGTTCTTTAATAGGTTCGTTCTCAACCTCTTCTTGCTTCAACATCGCACGCCGCTCAATAGCACGCTGATACGCCAATTTACGGGCAACCAATGTTAACCCCCTCAAACATGCGCTATAAGTGATATACCACAGCAATAACAGGTATAAACTGTCTATCCAACGATTTGCTAAGCGTAAAGTGGTGTAGTAGTAGCCTGCCATCATTAAGCCCACTAAAATTAATGGCGAAAATGTCAGCAATGTCACGACAATACTACGCGTTAAGTGGCTACCCTTCTCTTGCCAAACTTGTTTGCAAAAAGGAACAGTAAAGATACATAACAGGATAAGAGAAACCAGCACGATCAACTGACCTATCACGTCCTCAGACACTTTCAGTGGGTTAGTAACCCCATAAGTGGAGAAGAAAATGAGTGGTACCAACGGAATCGATAACCGGAGCATTTGGCGCCGCGTCTGGGATATTTTCTCTTTTTCGATACCAAAATGTTTTCGCGCAATACCTTGCGGTTTTAACACGCGAAAAGTCAGCTCAAATAATGCCCAAAATATCGCCAACTGTTGGCAAAATTGCCAGAAGAATGGCCCTTGTACATTTCCTGTTTTCAAGAACCAATAGCCAAATGCCAGTAAAAACAGTGAAATAGGTAAGGTTTGCATTAATGTCAGCAGTAGCGCAAAAGGTGTGCTTAACACACTATCGTTACGCAAACTGGAAAGCCGTTGGTCAATATCTTGCAATCGATTATTAATTTTACGGTTAAACCAAATAAACAACAGCGCGACCAATACAAGTGGAATAACAACTAACAGTGAATTACTCATTCCCCGTTTAATACTGCGATTCGATAAACTAAAATCAAAGCTATTAATTTGTGTTGCTGCGGCTTCAGGGAAACCTTTAACCCATTCCAAATCAATTGGTTTATTACTATTCACCCAAAATATTTGCTGGGCTAATGTGTTTTCAAGAGAACTCACCACACTCAATAATTGGTTTTGATCCAATTGCAAGTTGATAGCTTGCGAAATTTGCCCACCAAGCTGCTGGTTAAGTTCGTCTAATAACCCCCGACGTACTTCCAATAGTTTCAATAACGAGGATTTATCTTCAGCTGATAATAATGTGCTATTTGCTGGCTCATCCCCTGTTTTTATCTCAAATTGCTGTTCCAACTTCGTAATATAATCATTAGGTTGGTAAAGCTCATCACGCTGTTGGTTAATATCAAACTGTTCAAGCCGCAAATCGGCAATCGTTGTAGGTAAATTTTTAGTTAAAATGTCAGGAGGCAAATCAATTTGTTGTTGAAATAAAATTCGTGAAAGCAATAAGCTACCGCGTAATACATTAATTTGTTCTTTTAGATTTCGTTCTGACTGCGTCGCTCTTTCAAGCCATGTTTTCACTCGAATACCATTTTGCACCAGTTTATTACTACTTTCTGTCACTGCGATTAAACGGTCACTGAGCGCATTATTAATCGCAATTTCTTTTTGAATAATGGGATTCTGTTGCGCTTCAATATCGGTTTCAGAAGTACTCAACGCTTCACGCACTGTTGATTGGGAGTCATTTAGGCGACGATGGCTAATCGCGTTTTGTACTTGCTGAATATGATGTTCCAATTGCTCAATATAGGCGGCGGTATAATCACGCTGTTTTTGCAGCACATCTTGTAATTGAGTGTTAGCCTGTAGAATACGTTTTTGATATTCATTTTGTTGCTGCAATAAATACTGTTCAACTTGCAGCATGGTAATTTGAGTTGGTCTTAAATTCACAGATTCATTCAATGAACTATTTAGCTCATTACGAATTTCCTGTAAGCGCCTCGCATTTTCCAACATCATCGCTTGTGCCCTTTCAGGCTGCGTTTGTAAGCCAATTAATTGGCTACTATAGGTTGCAAGGTCATTTTGTTCTGTTTGCAGATTTTCTAAATAAGAGGCTTGTAATGCTTCTAATTGTGAAAGAGAACTATCTTGTATTTTTCGTAGGAAATTTTCGGTGCGCTGCTCATTTTCATTTTTTATTTGCAACAAACCTTGTGCTGCTTGTTTCGATTCTTCATTCGCGTTACTCAGTTTTTTTTGCAGTTCAGCCGTTCGCTGTTCGAGTTTATCCAGCTCGTTATAAAAATCTGAGGTTTTTTCCAGATCAGCGAGAGCAAGTTTATCTTCTTCACTGAGTGAACTTTTTTTATTCAATGCGCTGAGCGCACTTTTTATTTCATTCTTATCAGGTAAGTTATTTGATGTTAATGCCGTAATTGAACTGGAAAAAGATATGATGAAAAAAAACAGTGTTATCGATACTAACTGCCGCCACTTCCATTGTTGTTTCATCATAATGGCATTCCTTTATACAAATAATTATATTGTTTAATTAAGCAAAGTGCCGATAGTCGCCTACCCACACTTACTTTCACCTAATTAAACATATTTTACGTAAAATATTAGAAAGTTAATACTTTATCTGCCGTTAATGTCCAGCTTGCAAGCTCAACTAACGTGCCTACTTCAACACCATCAGCAAGAGTTAACTCACTTACACCGCGGGCATCTGTGCAAGTTTTACATAATTTAACGGGGACATTTTGTGCCGTTAAAATCTCTAACATTTGTTGAAGATTATAGCCTTCTTTCGGCTTTTGAGCAGCCAATCCTGCGCCCACAGCATCTGACATCAGAAAAATTTTTAAATCTAACTGCGGCTCTTGCTCTTTTAACGTTATCGCTAGTCGCAATGAGTTGAACAGTGTTTCACTGCCGTAAGGTGCCCCATTGGCAATAATCAAGATAGAGGTCATATGGACTCCACTTATTCAGTTTGAATTGGTTTTAACCGGATTGTCGTACTACACTTTAGTGTTTCTAATAGTGTATCAACCAATGTAATTGTATGTTGATTAATATTAAAATTTTCTGATTGGAGTAGCCAGTTTTCTAATAAACCAGACATTAATGAACGGATCATAATCGCGGCTGCTTCCACATCAAGGTCAGCAGGAAGTTGACCTGCATCAATACAGGCAGTCAAATTGTCAACTATTCGGCATTGACTCGCAACATAGTTAGCGCGTTTAAAATCAACTAACTCTGCCATTTCACCCACTAATTCACACTTCAAAAAGAAAATTTCCATCAAAGCGCGATTTTTAGGACTTTCAATAAAACCAGTCAAAATATAAACTAATAATTCTCTTAGTATTGAAAGTGGATCATTGGTATATTTAGAACGATAATATTCTTCAGCTTGTATTATTTGGTTATCACCAAATTCACAAGCTTGATAAAAGAGATCAACTTTGTTTTTGAAATGCCAATATATTGCACCTCGGGTAACCCCCGCTGCTTTTGCAATATCGGCTAATGATGTGGCAGAAACTCCTCGTTCAGAGAATGTTTTGATGGCAGCATCTAATATTTCCTGACGGGTTTCTTCAGCCTGTTGTTTAGTTTTTCGTGCCATTGTGACCCGTTTCTATCGAAAGCTGATTTACATACATTCGTGTATGTTTGTACTATAGCACAGTGATAAATCATATTGTTTACCATTTTTCTTATTTTTGTTTTGAACTCATATTGATTAATTGAGGTTAACTTATGCGAAAAAACAGAGGGGTGTTACCTCTGGCTCTGTTAGTTCTTTCAGGTGGCTTGGCTTTATCTGGTTGTAACGATGAACAACAAGGTGGCGGAGAACGCCCGGCGCCTGAAGTAGGAATTGTTACGCTTAAAGCCGAACCTCTGACTCTCAAAACCGAGTTACCAGGCCGTACATCCGCATTTCGTGTTGCCGAGGTTCGCCCTCAGGTTAGTGGCATCATTTTAAAGCGCAACTATAAAGAAGGTAGCGACGTAGAAGCAGGGACATCTTTATACCAAATTGACCCAGCACCATTCCAAGCAACCTATGACAGCGCAAAAGCGGAGCTAGCAAAAGCACAAGCAAATGCAAATCTGGCTGCCTTAACGGTGAAGCGTTATAAACCATTGTTAGGAACTAATTACATTAGTCGTCAGGAATACGACCAAGCGACCTCAACCTATGCACAAGCACTTGCTGCCGTCAAAGCGGCTGAAGCAGCGGTTGAAACTGCACGTATTAACCTGAATTATACCAAAGTTACTGCGCCGATTAGCGGCCGTACTGGCAAATCGAGTGTGACTGAGGGAGCTTTAGTATCATCAGGACAAGCCACTGAATTAATGCGTGTTCAGCAACTTGACCCTATCTATGTGGACGTAACACAGTCGAGTGACGATTTCTTACGTCTGAGAAATGAGATAGCGAAAGGTGCTGTACAGCAAGAGTCAGGGCAAGCGCCTGTCCGTTTGATCAATAATAACGGTCAAGAATACGCACAAAAAGGGGTTTTGGAATTCTCTGATGTCACTGTTGATGAAACAACAGGGTCTATCACGATGAGAGCCATGTTCCCTAATCCGAACAAAGAGTTACTTCCAGGTATGTTTGTTCGTGCTGTATTAGAAGATGGTGTTGTTGAAAATGCGATTCTAGTTCCGCAACAAGGATTATCTCGTACGGCTCAAGGAACTTCTCAAGTCATGGTTGTTGGCGCTGAGAATAAAGTTGAAGTCAGACAAGTTAAAGCAGGACAAGCAGTTGGCAACAAATGGCTGGTAACTGAAGGTCTACAAGCAGGTGATCGTGTCATTGTCATCGGCTTACAAAAAATCAAACCAGGAATTGTTGTGAATCCTAAGGAAGCAAACTTAGAAACGCAATCCATAGACAATCAGGCAAAACCTGAAGAAAAGTCTAAATAAGGGAGCGGCTGATTAATGCCTAAGTTTTTTATAGAAAGACCAATTTTTGCGTGGGTAATTGCAATTATCACCATGCTTGCTGGTCTGTTGGCAATTATCCAGTTACCTGTTTCACAGTACCCGACCATCGCGCCACCGGCTGTTTCTATTTCAGCTAACTATCCGGGAGCGGATGCTGAGACGGTACAAAATACAGTAACGCAGGTTATCGAACAGAATATGAACGGTATCGATAACTTGGTATATATGTCATCGAGCAGTGATTCATCAGGTTCTGCTAGCATTACGCTGACATTTGAAGCAGGAACTGATGGTGATATCGCGCAAGTACAGGTGCAAAACAAATTGCAACTGGCGATGCCATTGTTGCCACAAGAAGTTCAGCAACAAGGTATTAGTGTCGATAAATCAACTAGTTCATTCTTAATGGTTGCGGGTTTCGTTTCTAGCGATGGCTCAATGGGGCAATACGATATTGCCGACTACGTAGGGTCAAACATTAAAGACCCACTTAGCCGAGTTAACGGTGTAGGTGAAACTCAACTGTTCGGTACCCAATATGCAATGCGTATTTGGTTAAAACCAGAGCAACTCGTTAAGTACAACATGACCACAACGGATGTCATTAATGCGATCAAGGTACAAAATAACCAAGTCGCAGCAGGGCAACTCGGTGGTTCACCGTCTATAGCAAACCAGCGTTTAAACGTTTCTATCATTGCGCAGACACGTTTGAATAGCCCTGAAGAATTTAGCAATATTTTATTACGTGTAAACCAAGATGGTTCACAAGTGCGTATTAAGGATGTTGCTGATGTCCAATTAGGTGCTGAAAACTATAGTACGATTGCCCGCTTTAATGGTAAGCCAGCAGCAGGTATCGGTATTAAACTGGCAACTGGTGCGAACGCGTTAGACACGTCTAATAACGTCCGTGCTGCACTTGAGGAAATGAAACCTTTCTTCCCTCAAGGGTTAGAGATTGTTTATCCATACGATACAACTCCATTCGTTAAAATTTCAATTAACGAAGTAGTTAAAACGTTAGTGGAAGCAATCATGCTGGTTGTTGTCGTTATGTATTTGTTCCTACAAAACATCCGTGCAACGCTGATACCAACAATTGCAGTACCTGTCGTATTGTTAGGTACCTTTGCTATCTTGTCGGCATTTGGTTATTCCATAAACACCTTGACCATGTTCGCGATGGTACTCGCCATCGGGCTTCTCGTCGATGACGCCATCGTCGTTGTTGAGAACGTTGAGCGTGTTATGCAAGAAGAAGGCTTGTCACCAAAAGAAGCGACCAAAAAATCAATGGGTCAAATCCAAGGTGCGTTAGTTGGTATTGCAATGGTTCTATCTGCGGTATTTATCCCAATGGCCTTCTTTGGAGGTTCTACCGGGGCAATTTATCGTCAGTTCTCTATTACCATTGTATCGTCCATGATCTTGTCAGTACTGGTTGCGATGATCTTAACACCAGCACTGTGTGCCACCATGTTAAAGCCAATTGAAAAAGGCAGCCATGGTAGCCAAAAAGGGTTCTTTGGATGGTTTAACCGTACATTTGAAAAACAAGCACACCACTACACCGACAGTGTAAGCCGTATGCTTAACGGCACTGGCCGTTATTTAGTGATTTACTTGCTGTTAGTGGTTGGTATGGCGTTCATGTTCGTTCGCTTACCGTCTTCCTTCTTACCCGCGGAAGACCAAGGGGTATTCTTGTCTATGATCCAGTTACCACCAGGATCAACACAGGAACAAACCCAAGCGGTATTGGATGAAGTAAATAACTACTACCATACCGAAGAAGCTAAAAACGTTGAATCGGTCTTTACCGTAGGGGGCTTTAGCTTCGCAGGTCAAGGACAAAATATGGGTCTCGCTTTCGTCGTTCTAAAAAATTGGAGCGAACGTAAAGGTGATGAAAACCACGTTGATGCGATTGTACAGCGCGCGAATATCGCACTGTCACAAAAACAAGAGGCATTGATTTACGCCTTTAACCTACCCGCAATTGTTGAGTTAGGTACCGCAGACGGGTTTGACTTTGAGTTAGTCGATAAAGGTAACTTGGGGCATGATAAATTAATGCAAGCCCGTAATCAGTTACTTGGATTAGCTGCTCAGCACCCAGAAATGCTTCAAGGTGTTCGTCCAAATGGTCAGGATGATACCTCGCAATACCGTATTTATATTGACCAACAAAAAGCACAGGCTCAAGGTGTTGCTATTAGTGATATCAACGCAACATTGAGTTCTATGTTTGGTGGAAGCTACGTGAATGACTTTATCGACCGTGGTCGTGTGAAGAAAGTTTACGTACAAGGTGACGCAGAAAGCCGTATGTTACCTTCTGACATCAGTAACCTATATGTTCGTAATAACCAAGGTAAAATGGTTCCGTTCTCTGCCTTTATGGACGAATCCAAGGACCCTTGGAAGTATGGTTCACCACGTTTAGAGCGTTATAACGGTGTCCCTGCGATGAACATTCAAGGCCAAGCAGCTCCTGGGAAAAGTACGGGTGATGCGATGCTGTTAATGGAAAAACTCACCACTGAAAACCTGCCTGAAGGAATTGGTTACGAGTGGACAGGTATGTCATATCAAGAACGCTTAGCAGGTAACCAAGCCCCTGCTCTGTACGCAATCTCCTTGATAGTGGTCTTCCTGTGTTTGGCGGCTCTCTATGAAAGCTGGTCAGTTCCATTCTCAGTTATGTTAGTCGTTCCATTAGGTATTATTGGTGCGTTACTGTTTACCAGTGTTCGTGGTCTAGACAACGACGTTTACTTTAAAGTGGGTCTCTTAACAACCATTGGGCTCTCGGCGAAAAACGCAATCTTGATTGTTGAATTCGCCAAAGACTTGATGGAGAAAGAAGGTAAAGGGTTAGTCGAAGCAACGCTGAATGCAGTTAAAATGCGTTTACGACCAATTCTGATGACATCTTTAGCATTTATGTTAGGTGTTATCCCACTGGTGTTTAGTAACGGTGCAGGTTCTGCATCCCAGAACTCAGTAGGTACTGGTGTTCTTGGGGGAATGTTTGCCGCAACCTCATTGGCTATCTTCTTCGTGCCTGTCTTCTTCGTGGTGATCCGTCGCCGCTTTACCAAGAAGTCAGAGGATATTGAACACAGCCATCCACCAACAGCACAATAATTGCTGATAGGTAAATTGAAAAGAGCCACATAAGTGGCTCTTTTTTTTGTGTATTAATTCTAACTTGCTGCAGACCGCCTCCCCTTTCAAGCTAATCAGTATCTGTGCCTTCGCTCTCTTGATAACCCAAATAGAGACGTCTGATAACCAAAATAGAAACGCCCCTTAGTGCGGCTAGAATGAAAATATCGTGTTTCATCTAGGACAATGAGGGTCTGCGTATCATATTTTATTAAACCCAGCTAATTTTTGATTAGTAAAATAATCAACTCGGTGCATTATACTTTTAATCATAAAAGGAATTTTTACAGCAAGGAGCTACTAAAAATGAAGAAAACCATATTATTCACTCTATTAACTTGTACTTTGTATCACAATGCATCATTGGCCGAATCCCCTGATATCTCTAAGGCAAAAGTCATCAATATAGAAGCCCCTCTAAAGAACAACATTTCATTTAATACATTTGAAAGTCTCTCATCTAATGACGATGGCTTAATTTTCAATAATGACATTAACAGTAATACTAAGCTTAATAATAAAGCAGCAAGGCTTATTTTTGCAGAAGTCACAGGAACTGAAGTAAGCCACTTGCAAGGAATATTAGGTATTAAAGGGCAACGCGCTAACCTTGTTATCGCGAATCCTAATGGTATTTCATGGAAAGACGGCACCGTTGATAATATTAATAGCCTATCCTTAATTGCCGGTAAGTTTGAAAAAAAATATGTGAAAAACAAAGATAAAGACAACCAACTAGAACTCCAAAAATTGGAGGACTATAACCAATTGAAGTTTTCAACTCAGCCAGCTAGCCAAATCAGTATTAGCCAGCAACAAGGAAACCCAATTCAACTATCAAAGCTAAATGTAGTTGCAGACCAAATAAAGCTGCAAAACTCCCTTAATATCCACTCTGCCATACAAAATTATATCAGCGCATCTGGCAATAGCACCCTTTCCCCTAGTGAAGGCGTTATCAAATACAGTTCAAAATTCAAAACTGATATTCCATATATTCAAGGTAATCAGTTAGAGCTAAATGAACAGACTCAATTGACAGGTCGTAACATTGTGCTTGAAAGCCACCAATATCAATGTAAAGACAATTTTCTTTGCCCTCAAAATAAAATAGATATTCAAGGGGTTATAAATACGATGAGTTTCTCTGTACGCGGGGATGCAGACATTACATTTTCAGATAAAGGCATAATAAAAATAGGGAAAAACCAGCAAGCTCTTATTGCTAAAACGGCGCACTAATTTCCATTTGGAGTGCAAAAAATAACGGCCTCAAAAAGAGGCCGTTAAGTTAAGATGAATTGATACTAGGTTACATCCAGACAAACCAAGCAAACAATGAAATAACTAGGATACAGGCCACGTTCAATACCGCACCGACACGTACCATCTCAATCTGCCTAATATAACCTGAACCAAACACAATCGCATTTGGCGGTGTAGCGACAGGTAACATAAATGCACAAGATGCACCTATCCCGATAATCATGGTTAAGACAATGACAGGCATACCTAATGCTTCAGCAACTGTTGCAAAAATAGGTACTAATAAAGCTGCACTCGCCGTATTACTGGTAAACTCAGTTAGAATGATAATAAAGGTAGTAACAGCTAGAATAATAACAAACCAGTGGCTTTCACCAAATGTCATTTGCATCCAGTCTGCCATGATCTTACTTGCACCAGAAGAACTCAAGATTGCGCTCAGTGTTAAACCACCACCAAACAGCATCAATACGCCCCACTCAGTATTTTTTTGAATTTGAGACCAGCTAGCAACACCTGTTATACCGATTAAAATGGCAGCACTCATCGCAATAATTGTATCTAAATCTTTTACGCCACCTAATGCATCACTGATAAACGTACTTGTGATCCAACAAACTACGGCTAAAAGGAAAATCGTCATTGCGGTAATACGTTTGCCATTCCACTCAACGTGTTCTAACTCAATTTGAAAACGGTGTTTCAGGTTAGGGCGTAACATCATGTACATCAATACAAACATCATTGGCAGCAACACTACCATGATTGGAATACCGTATTTCATCCACGATAAGAAATCTAAACCTAAAGCTGCAGCTGCAATTGCGTTTGGTGGACTACCGACAATCGTACCTAAACCACCAATACTTGCACTATAAGCAACACCTAATAGAACAAACACAAAAGTGTTGCGCTCGTGGCGGACATCGAGATTAGACAGTATACCTAATACTAATGGCAGCATCATTGCTGCGGTCGCTGTGTTACTAATCCACATAGACAGCAATGCGGTTACACCAAACAGTAATAATACCGCTACTGATAAGCGCCCACGAGCAGCCATGAGTAAGCGATTTGCAATTAGCCTATCAAGGCCTTGGATATGTAGAGCTGTCGCTAGCGCAAAGCCACCGAAGAATAAGAAAATGATTGGGTTTGCAAATGATTTCAATGCATCCCCTGTATTCATCAACCCTAAGCCGACTGCTAAGATAGGAATACACAATGCAGTAATGGTGACGTGGATAGCTTCAGTTAACCAAAGCACACCAATGAAAACCATCATTGCAAGACCTGCATTCGCTTTGTCATCGAATGGTAAATATTTTAGTAATAGAATTAATAGTACGATATCAACAGCTAAGATTATCCACCCTCGTTTGTTCGAGGGCGTTGGGCTCACTGATGGTGTTAACGATTCTGAAGCGTCCATGTTTACTCCATAGCTTTGGAAGCAAGTTTAGTTTTAGCGCGTGCATATTGTTAATAGTTATTTATAAGCTGTGAAATATAGAGTTAATTTATTGAGATGAAAATGTGGATAAGTTAAAAGTGCGATCTACCCCGCGCAATTTAATTCATTTTTGATTTAACCAACAAGAAATGCTTCATTTTCCTTACAAAAACCAAGATAAGTGTATCCCTAGCGACACAAAAGACTACAAAGCTAAATATTCAGTCCTAACCACCAATAAACAATTAAAAAAAAGCGAATTAAAAAACAAAATAAAAACTTAAGCTACATAGTAGATATTTTAATTCAAATTAAGCCGTTTTATTAGCCAGCACTGATGGCGGGCTAATTTATAATAATTTATAGTATATGTCCGATGTGAAGAGGGGGATTTGTTAAAGGGGATTGAACAATACGCTGATTGCTAAATGTACTCTCATCAGTATTCAACGACACTGCTGTGTCTGCCAGTTGTAACAATTGATTTTCATTTCTCAGTGCTATTTCTTCACTACTTTTATCAAACTTACTGGTTTCGGACAAAAAACCATCAGTAAGCCCATAGCTTTCTACTATCGTTTTTACTTTGATTTCTTCTGTTGAATTTAAAAAACGTAGTTGTAGATGCTGATACTCTTCAGTATTTGGTTCAAAAGCCTTATTAATTAATAACATACTATTAGTATTGATATCAGTAAGAATAAGGTCATCGTCAAAACGGCTTACAACTAATGTTTCCATATCATCTACAGGTAAAACGAGAGTATCAGTTAAATAATCACTAGCATGATTGTTAATAATAATCACTTGGTAATGTAGCCAAGCCGCTCGGGAAATAATATAGCTATCTTGTTCATTTCCAGCACTCAAGACAATATTTTTGACATTATCAATAACAGGAGGATTAATAATATCTTTTTGATTCCCGCCTTTGATAAGCAATGAAGAAAGAAATTCTTTTTTACTACCTTCTGCATGAGCCATAGAACTGTCGTGATATAAGATTTCATTATTTGAAGTATACATGATCAACCCACTTGCTAATCTTTTAACTGTTTCAAATCTCATGTTAGGGTATATTTCATACAAAGATGGTAATGAAGCAGGGTTATACATTTTATTTCCAGTAAAGGCTTTATCTAACTCTTGAGTCGTTGCTAAAGGTTGCCAATAAAGTCGCTTACTTGACATATCATAAATAATAGCAGCAGAAGATTTTTCATCTACTCCTAAATATTGTAGTGTATTTTTAGAAGATAACTGGTGAGCTATAATAATATTTCCATTATCATACCAAGCAGGTATCACCTCATTATTATGCAACTTTTTAATCCCAAGTAATAAATATAAACCATTCTTATTATTTACTTCTTTTAAACTTTCCCACCAAATCGTTTTTTTATCAAACCAGTTTTCATTTATAGCAAAATTTTTCATTTCTCCTTTAGCTGAAACTTGGCTAACAATACCATCTTTATTAATAACAAGGAGTATCCCGTGAGAAAAAACAATGCTATCTACATTAGAAACTTCAATGCACTTAACTTGTTGTTCAACTATTTGAGATATATTAGGAGACGCACCAACCTGACGATAAATCCGGCTCTTATCTCGACTATAAAAATAAAATACATCATTACCCTCTTCATCAATTAGACTAGCGACTAATATAATATCTTTAGGTTGATTTAATTTATTGGAGTTAACGTTTTTTTTGTCAATAGAGTCTAAATAGGAAATGACATTTGACTTAATAACCGTGCCATCTTCATATTTTAACCAATAATGATAAACGTTATTATTCTTATCAACACCGGTAATTAATATTATTTCCGCAAAATTTGATGAGTTTGCATTATTATCAGTAACTAGTTTTTCATGATCACTCACTGACAGAATATACTTATCTAAAACCTGTTCTAACATTTTTTTAGGTATTTTATCTTGCCCTTCAGATAATTGGTAGTGTGTTAACTCATCGACAAAAACGCCAATAAATATAATACTATCACCATCAATCATGTAGGTCACAACTTCCGGTAAATCATGAGCTTGATAACGACATGAAAAATAAACAGCTCCATTATTTTCCCATATATTTATTAATTCAAAAGACTTACCCTGATTATTAACTAGCATATATTTGCATTTTATTTTATTATCAGAGCCAGTTACCCATATTAAATTGTATTTTTTAGAATAAAAATAAAACGAATCACCAAGAATAACAAAAGAGTCTGCACTATTCGTTTTATCATCAGAATAATGAGTGAAAATATAATGACCTGTAGATGTTTGATAAAATGCACGCCCCACATTCCTTCCATTATATTGATAGTTTTCAATTATTATATATTGACTATTAAACTTGTGTTGAGAATTTAATTCATCCAAATGTTCAGATAATCTATCACTTTTACCTATCCACTTATTACCATCTTCACTGATTAGATAGTAAGTTAAATTCAAACAATCAATCTTATAAATTTCATTTTGACTATTAATATACAATATATTATCTTTAGGCATTGAGGATGAAAAATAAACTTCCACTCCAGAAATAATAACTTTATCATGGTGAATTATTATTTCATCATTTTCAAAAAATGCTCCATCAATCAACCAATTAGAAGGTGATGTAGAACCAGACTCATCAAACAATGTAATTTTAGTTCCTAATTGAGGTGCTATTCTATATACCCCACCATTTCCTTTAATAGAATAATTCAACTTACCGTACCATTCATTAGGGATTTTAGGAACAACCACATAACGATACTTATCATCTAAATTTACTTCTATTGATGTATCCACATACTCATGGAATATTTGTGTTATCGTATTCTCACTTGGAAAAATATAAAAGTCATAGTCAAATTTATCTGTATTTTCTAAGCGACGAATAATATCAAATCCATTATCATGACGTGTTGTTGCACCAGGCCACAGATTATAATTATATTTAATGTAAGATTTAGGTGTCACTGGTAAAACAATTATTTCAGCCTCTAAATAATCATAAGCTCTGTAGCTATTTGTATAACCAATACCTTGGCGTATATTTAGTGCTTGTTGCCGATCATGAAGCATTGTAGGGAAATTACCGGCCCAAAAAATATAATTTTTCCGTCCTCCACCCGCAGAATGCGGAGTTGTTCTATAAATATACTGGCTATCAAACTCTATCTGGTTATTTTTAAGATCTATTTTTTTGAACACTGCTCCAAATTTTGGCGTTGCTATTTTTCTTTTAGTCAAATAATCATATCCATTACTTTGATAAGCTTGATCTAACATATAAAAATAATGACCAACCGATTTTGCATCCTCTCCAATAACTACAAAATTACGGGCTAAACTCGTGAAGCCAATACTCAAACCCGCACAAATAACGCCAGCCCCACTCATAAAGGTTGATACACCGCTAGCCCCTAAAAGCCCAGCACCTAAACTCGCGCCACCAGTGATCAAGTTTGCTGAGTCAAAAGCAAGCTGTGTGCCGAAGATGATCTTATATGGCTCGCTTTTTGCACGGGATAGCTCATATACATCAATACCAACTAATGCACCATTGAATAATATCGCTGTACTTTCATTCGCAGTTCGAGCCAATGAGGAAGAAAAAATATTAATGGCTTTAGACTCTACTATTAAATTATTTTTCAATCCTTTTCGAACAACCCCTACAATTTTAGATAAATCACTCATTATACCGTGTGAGATCATGCCATAATTAATATAACCATGAATCTTTAGAGCAAGTGCTAAATTAAAATCATCTGTTTCCATTGGTTTAATATTATTATTTTCATCAGAATACCATTGGATTAATGATTGAACAGCAACTCCCGTATTTAATCCATCAAAAGAGTGAATATCATTGTCAAACTCTTTAAGTTTAGTATCACGTTCTTCAACATGGGAATACTCTTTAAATTCTTCCATCTTTTTATTATAGTAATGGTTGAACTCTAAAAAAGTGGTATCTTCAGTTTCTACCCAATGACTTTTTTCTGGGTCGTCATAATTAACGAACTGTAGGCGATATTTGCCATTCTTAGTTTCTTGTAAAGTAGAGAAAATAGGAACCCATTTTTTAGTCATTTGATACTCAAATAACAAACCTTTGATTGAATTATCTAGCCTATCCCCCCATTGCTCTGCCTCTAAAATGCTGAGAGTTCCTTGTAACTGTAGGTCATTTTTTATTGTATTCTGTTTTTCAATGACTCGACGACTTTCTTGCTCCCTTTTAGTTAACTGACTAAGTTCATTTGAATCACTTAAGTTACCTACCTTTAAGCCATTACCAACAGAGACAATCGCCATATCTTCCGTTGAAATTGTAATAATCTCAAAATGAGGTTTTTTAGCGCTACCAAATGCCGAATAAAAGTCAGCCATTTTGTGTTCAACCATATACATTTTAAAAGCAATGAAGAGTTCTCGACTATTATTAAATGTAAATAGCCCAAAATTAGGATCATAAAAATAGTAATGTGATTGGTCATTCCCTACCGTTTTCCCAATCAGCATTGAGTGGTTTTGGCTATTAATAGCAAACATTACTGTTTTTTCCCCTGCGTCCAATAATTTTTGCGTCTCTTCAATTCCCATTCGGCCATGCGAAAAAGAAGCTTCAACCGCATCAATATTTGAATGGAGCTTCTCTAACGCTGATTTAAGCAGTATTGAGTCTTTATCTTTTGGATTCGCAGAGGCAATAAATAGCTTATTAATTAATACATCAGCACCATTTTCCCCATCTTTAGCTAATGCTACAGACATTGCCCTTACTAATGGATAACATCGCCCCTTAGTTTCTCCTCCCATAAGTGACAAATAGAAGTCTTGTGGAATTAACCGATTTGATTGACTATTAAAGGAATAAAACAGCTTGCTGACTTTACCTGCTTCACTCAATATATAATTTATGTATTCTTCATGGCTGACTTTGCTAATTCGTTGATACAATGCCCCACGCTCTATTGGGCTAAGTTCTAATGTTAAGTACAGCTTTTTTAATTCCAAAGACGACATTTTTCTATTAATACCTGAAATATTCACTTCATTGAAATCTTCCATACCTTCGCTAAAACGTCGTCTAAATGGCATATTGTTTGAATTCTTATGTACAAAAACTAAATTTTCATAGCGCTCATTTACCGTTTTCTTGTTTTCATCACTTCCTCCTTGAATAATCTGTTCCCCTGCCTTTACAACCGCGCTCATTCCATATTTTTCTTTTAGCTGCCACCATAGCCAACTACGTTCAACTTGCCGGGCTTCTACCAGGGCTTTACTGTAACGGTTTTGATAAAGGTTAATGTATATATCACTCTGTATTATTTTTTGTTGTAGAACCTTTATTTTTACGCTTTCACTGGCTGAGGTTTTATATAGTTGTTTTATTTTATTCCTCCACCTATTTTGCACTTCATCTAATATTGAAATGTTTCTATTCAATTTTTTATAGATTACTGTATTCAAATCTCTCCATGTATTATTTATGGAACTTTCAGGTAAATCTTTATCTTGAATAAAGAGACCACTATCTATTTTCTTTACTTCAATATTCAGCTCATTTGCTAATGATAATATATCTTGGTGTACTGCTTCTCTATACTTTATAAACTCATTTTTATTATTAATTTCTTTGCTAGGTGAGTTTTGCACTAACCTGCCATTTCCGTTTAATATTAAATTTTTTTTACCTTCATAATATTTTGTTTCTTGCTTTTGATAGAATAATTGCCATTCATTATTAACATACTGCATATAAGCCGTTGCATTGCCACTATCCTTCCCTTTAATACGATAATCTTTATAATCAACAGCCATAACAACATTATCATATAATATAGAACTATTAATACGACAGTCATTGTATACCCGATAATGATCTTTATCATAATCAGTGACAATTAAAGAATGTTTATCTAGCGTATCTGTAAATAGAAAAAAACTGTCTAATGGTTCTTTAGGGATATCAATATAGTATGGATAAAAATGACTTTGGTCAGTTTTATTATAACTCAAAAAATAACTATTAATTGATAATTTACTTTTATTATCATCATTTAAATACCTTACCACATAGCGATCATCTTTTGTTTTAATAAATTCCACTTTTCCTTTTTCAGTAATACCACTCGAATTTATTAACTCGCTTGTGTCTATCGTTGATTTTTTTGACATTTTTGTTAAATTAGCAATTTCATTACTACGAGTAATATTATTTTCCGTAATCGTTTTTAGTAATTTAGTTTTATCATTATTCATATTCATTCCTTTGAATATATTGTATAAGTGAAGGGAAGAGCCGAAAAATAAAAATAGTTTATTATTAATAGAAAAACCACCACTGGCTTCTAATTTCAGACATACTTCTATTTAACAATAAAGTTGTTTTATATGTTTATTGGGGGGAAATATAATTGATTCAAACAAAAAATGGGAAGCGAACGCTTCCCATTAACTAATTTAGCTAAACAAAAATAAATTATGCTTGGCCTTTAACTTCTTTTAAGCCATTGAATGGTGCATTTTTACCTAATGCTTCTTCAATGCGAATCAGTTGGTTATATTTAGCTACACGGTCAGAACGGCTCATAGAACCTGTTTTGATTTGACCTGCTGCTGTACCTACTGCTAAATCTGCAATAGTCGCATCTTCAGTTTCGCCTGAACGGTGAGAGATAACAGCTGTGTAGCCTGCATCTTTCGCCATTTTAATTGCAGCCAAAGTTTCAGTTAAAGAACCGATTTGGTTGAATTTGATCAGGATAGAGTTAGCGATGCCTTTATCAATACCTTCTTTCAGGATCTTAGTATTCGTTACGAATAAGTCGTCACCAACCAGTTGGATTTTGTCACCAAGAACTTTAGTTTGGTATGCGAAACCATCCCAGTCAGACTCATTCAGACCATCTTCGATAGAGACGATTGGGTACTGTTTAGTCAGCTCTTCTAAATAATGAGTGAACTCTTGTGAAGTGAAGGTTTTGCCTTCGCCTTTCAGCTCATAATTACCTGTTTCTGCGTTATAGAACTCAGATGCTGCACAGTCCATCGCCAGAGTTACGTCTTTACCTAATACATAACCCGCTTGTTCAACCGCTTCTTTAATTGCTGCTAATGCTGCTGCGTTTGACTCTAAGTTAGGTGCATAACCACCTTCATCACCTACCGCAGTGTTCATACCTTTAGATTTCAGTACTTTTGCTAAGTGGTGGAAGATTTCAGAACCCATACGAACCGCTTCTTTCAGCGTTGGCGCGCCAACAGGCTGGATCATGAATTCTTGGATATCAACGTTATTATCTGCGTGCTCACCACCATTGATGATATTCATCATTGGCAGAGGCATAGAGTATTGACCGTGAGTACCATTCAAGTCAGAGATGTGCTCATACAGAGGCATACCTTTCGCCGCTGCTGCTGCTTTAGCACTTGCTAAAGATACAGCGAGAATTGCGTTTGCACCAAATTTAGATTTGTTCTCAGTGCCATCGAGATCAATCATGATTTTATCGATGTTAGCTTGGTCTTTAGCATCTTTACCAATCAGCGCTTCTGCGATTGGACCATTAACCGCTGCAACTGCTTTCAGAACACCTTTACCCAGAAAACGTGCTTTATCACCGTCACGCAGTTCCAGAGCTTCACGAGAACCTGTTGACGCACCTGATGGTGCCGCTGCTAAACCAACAAAGCCACCTTCTAAATGAACTTCAGCTTCTACAGTTGGGTTACCACGAGAGTCAATGATTTCACGACCGATCACTTTAACAATTTTGGACATTAGGTTTTCCTCAGTACAAGTTAAATTTTGGGAAGTTGGTGCACCTGCGCCGACTTCCCCATATCTTATTTCAACTCACCTTTCTGGTACTTACCAGCGGCTTTAACAAAACCTGCAAACAACGGATGACCATCTCTTGGTGTAGAGGTGAACTCTGGGTGGAACTGACAAGCCACAAACCATGGATGATTAGGGTTTTCAATAATTTCCACCAGCTTATTATCCACTGAACGGCCTGCAATTTTTAGACCTGCATCTTCAATGCGTTTCAGTAGTAAATTATTCACTTCATAACGGTGGCGGTGACGTTCAATGATAGTTTCTGAACCATACATCTCACGCACAAGGCTGCCATTCACTAAATGACATGGTTGCCCACCAACGCGCATTGTTCCACCAAGGTCACTCTCTTCTGTACGCACTTCAAGGTTACCCTCTTCGTCACGCCATTCAGTAATCAGCGCAACAACAGGGAATTTACAATCCGCTTTAAATTCTGTTGAGTTTGCATCTGCCATATTGGCCACATTACGTGCAAATTCAATCAATGCGACTTGCATACCCAAACAAATACCCAAGTAAGGGATCTTGTTTTCACGTGCATATTGAGCGGTCAGAATTTTACCTTCAACACCACGCTCGCCAAAACCGCCTGGTACTAAAATAGCATCTAAACCTTTTAATAACTCAACACCGCGAGTTTCAATATCTTGTGAATCAATCAATTTGATGTTCACGGTTAAACGGTTTTTCAAGCCACCGTGTTTTAATGCTTCAATTACCGATTTATACGCATCAGGTAACTCAACATATTTACCCACCATTCCAATGGTAACTTCACCAGCAGGGTTGGCTTCTTCGTAAATAACTTGTTCCCACTCAGCTAAATTAGCTTCTGGCACATCAATACGGAAACGGTTACAGATATATTCATCCAAGCCTTGTGATTTCAATAAGGCTGGGATTTTATAAATTGAATCAACGTCTTTGAGAGAAATAACGGCTTTCTCTGGCACATTACAGAACAGTGCAATTTTTGCACGCTCATTTGCCGGGATCACTCTGTCTGAACGACAAATTAACACATCTGGTTGAATACCAATTGACAGCAATTCTTTCACTGAATGTTGAGTTGGCTTAGTTTTCACTTCACCAGCCGCTGCAAGGTATGGCACTAAGGTTAAGTGCAAATATAATGTGCGCTCACGGCCGACTTCCGCCGCCATTTGACGAATTGCTTCAAGGAATGGTAGGGATTCGATATCACCTACTGTGCCACCAACTTCAACCAAAACAACGTCATGGCCTTCGCCACCACGGATGATGCGGTCTTTAATTTCATTAGTGATATGTGGGATAACTTGAATTGTCGCGCCTAAATAGTCGCCACGGCGCTCTTTGCGCAGAACTTCAGAGTAAACACGGCCGGTCGTAAAGTTATTACGACGAGTCATTTTAGTACGAATGAAGCGCTCATAGTGACCTAAATCTAAGTCAGTTTCAGCGCCGTCTTCTGTAACGAAAACTTCCCCGTGTTGGGTTGGGCTCATTGTGCCTGGGTCTACGTTAATGTAGGGATCCAGTTTCATAATAGTCACATTGAGTCCACGGGCTTCGAGTATAGCCGCCAAAGAGGCTGCGGCAATGCCTTTACCCAGAGAGGATACGACCCCGCCGGTCACAAAAATATAATTAGTTTTCATGCTGAACCTGAAAGTTTAGGTTTAAAAGATGATGGATATAACAGGACGGGAAAACAGTATACCCGAACCTTAATTTCGCTACAAATGTTCTAAGCATAATAAGGCTAAATTTCATCAATACTCTAATATTATCAGCAAGTTAAAAGCGAAAAAATATTTATCGCTTCAAAATTAGTCATCTTTATCTATTTTTATAGATTAACACAGTTCAATGATAAAAGCTAAATCCTTTCAGCTCATTGTATGGCATAAAAAATGCGATTCTGCACTAACTTTGATTTTGAATAACTATTTACTCCAACTCTCCACATTTAACCCTCGAAAACTTCAACCTGCTTATTATTTTTGAAGCTTTGTTTGGAACCATTGCATGAGGTGATTTTAGAACAAACCAATCGCATCGAATTTCTCTGTAGCTGCTTCGTTCTATATATCCATTCATGCTCTATATAGTTCGTTCTACAGCTAGGCGGCAAGAGAGGATACTCGGGGAGCATACACCAGTATGTGACCCGAGTAGCCGAGCGCAACCAACAACGCTGTAGTGCGAAACCCAACGAGCATTGGCTCTATATAGTTCGTGCTACAGCTAGGCGGCAAGAGAGGATACTCGGGGAGCATACACCAGTATGTGACTTGAGTAGCTGAACGCAGCCAACAACGCTGTAGTGCGAAATATGACGAGCCATCTTATTCTTGGTTCTTAACCTGCTGCCAAAGCCCTTCCATCTCATCAAGTGTAGCACTTTCTGTCGTTTTGCCACTCTCTGCGAGGCTTTTTTCGATTTGGCGAAAACGACCTTCGAATTTCTTACAAGCTTTTTGCAGCGCTATTTCAGGCTTATGACCTAAATGACGGGATAAATTCACCGTTGCAAACAATAAGTCACCGATTTCTTCTTCTAAGCGAGCTTGGTCAACGACCACTTGCGTGGCTTCTTCCATTACCTCTTCAAGCTCTTCATGGACTTTCCCAACAACTGGCCCTAGCGTATCCCAGTCAAACCCTACTGAAGCACAACGCTTTTGGATTTTATACGCTTTCATCAATGCAGGTAGTGAATTCGGGATATCATCTAATACTGAAAACTGCGATTTTTCAGCTCGTTCCTTTGACTTACGTTTTTCCCAACCATCAATCACTTCTGAGCTACTCAGTGTGTTATTGGAATCGAAAATATGTGGATGACGATGTTCGAGTTTATCGCTCACCGCTTGGCAAATATCATTAAAATCAAACAATGATTTTTCATGCGCCATTTGCGCATAGAAAACCACTTGAAACAATAAATCCCCCAGTTCACCTTTTAGGTCAGAAAAATCCTCTCGTTCTATCGCATCAAGTACTTCATAAGTTTCTTCAAGCGTATAAGGCGCAATAGTTTTAAATGTCTGTACCTTATCCCATGGACAACCTGTTTGTGGATCACGCAGCTGTGCCATAATGGATAGTAAGCGTTCGATTTGGGGTTTTTCCTGACTCATTGTATTAACCTTTGATTTTCTTTTGTTTCTAATTGTCATCTTTATCTCAAACTTATCAGAAATGACACCCGTTCAACAAATTTTTCAGGAAAAAGCCATTTTCACTGATTAATAACAATTAAAAAACAATTCTAGGTAACTCGGAAAATGTGATTTTTAGAATATATCGGAGCCATTTTCAAAATAGTTTGAGTTGCAGCTAGGCGGCAAGTAAACGAAACCCTAGGGGCATACATCAGTATGTGACTAGGGTGAGAGCACGCAGCCAACAACGCTGCGGCTCAAAATATGAAGAAAATCACCGACAATATAACAGAGCTATTTTCAAAATAGTTTGAATTGTAGGTAGGCGGCAAGCGAAGATATCTCGGGGAGCATACATAAGTATGTGACCCGAGTAGCTAAGTGCAGCCAACACCCCTACAACTCAAAATATGAAGAAAATCACTGGGAATGGCGTTTTGCCTCAATAACATCCGGCAACTGATTTAATTTTGCTAACACCCGACTCAGCACCTCAATATTATACAGCTCAATTGTCATATCTATCGTTGCCAATTGCTGCTTCACATCGCTGCGGCTACTGACGCCTAGCACATTAACCTTCTCATTCGCTAATATTGTCGTGATATCACGTAGTAGACCACTACGGTCATTGGCGACAACTCTAACCACCAGAGAATAGCCACTGGAATAGTTTTCACCCCAAACCGCATCAATGACACGTTCTGGTGCATGACTTTGTAATTCGGCTAATTGCTCACAATCTGCGCTGTGAATGGAAATGCCTCGTCCTTTGGTGATAAAACCAACGATTTCATCCCCTGGAATTGGTTGGCAGCAACGTGCAATATGGTGCATTAGGTTACCAACCCCTTCAACCACCACTCGGCCGCTGCCATGGGATGGCGCTCTTGGGAGTGAAGACTTACTTTCCAATGTTTTCATTGCCGCGCGGTCTTCTTCTTCCGCAGTGGCTTTATTAAATTTGCTTTGCAGGAAATTCACTAATTGGTTGATACGAATATCACCACCACCAATTCCAGCTAAAACTTCATCCAATGAATGAACATTATAGCGCGTGATTAGCAGTTTCTCTGCTTCTCGCAGGCTGATATCAAGCTGTGATAATTCACTATCTAGAATTTGGCGCCCGGCAAGGATGTTTTTGTCTCTATCTTGTTTACGGAACCAATTTTGGATTTTGGCTCGCCCACGGCTGGTTGTTACATACCCTAAGTTAGGATTTAACCAGTCACGGCTTGGGTTTGGGTGCTTTTGTGTAATAATTTCAATTTGGTCACCCATTTGTAATTGATAGCTAAATGGGACAATACGCCCACCTATTTTTGCACCAATACAACGGTGGCCGACATCACTGTGAATGTGATACGCGAAATCAAGCGGCGTCGAGCCTGCTGGCAAATCCACCACATCCCCTTTAGGGGTAAAGACATACACGCGGTCATCAAACACTTGGCTACGAACTTCATCTAGCATTTCGCCAGAATCTGCCATCTCTTCTTGCCATGCAATCAGCTTACGTAACCACGCAATACGGTTTTCGTAACTACTGCCCTTGCCAATGCCAGTCGCGCCTTCTTTGTATTTCCAGTGCGCGGCAACCCCCAGTTCTGCATCTTCATGCATTTGGCGGGTACGAATTTGAATTTCAAGGGTTTTACCGTTAGGGCCTAACACCACAGTATGAATCGATTGATAGCCATTAGGTTTCGGGTTCGCCACATAGTCGTCAAACTCATCAGGAAGGTGGCGAAAATGGGTATGAACGATCCCTAATGCAGCATAACAATCCTGCAAGCGTTCAACGACAATGCGCACTGCTCGCACATCAAACAGTTCATCAAATGCCAATGATTTTTTCTGCATTTTACGCCAAATGCTATAAATATGCTTAGGTCGGCCGTAGATATCTGCTTGAATACTCTCTTTTAACATGTACTTACGTAAGGTTGTAACGAAAGTATCTATATACTCTTCACGGTCAATACGACGTTCATGGAGGAGCTTTGCAATTTTTTTATATTCATCAGGATGTAGATAACGAAAACAGAAGTCTTCTAACTCCCATTTCAATTGCCCAATTCCAAGACGATTTGCTAAGGGTGCATAAATATTGGAACACTCTTTTGCGGCTAAAACGCGTTCGTCTTCAGTCGCATCTTTAACTTCACGTAAATGGGCAATTCGTTCCGCTAATTTAATGACAACACAGCGGAAATCTTCCACCATCGACAATAGCATACGACGAATATTATCGACTTGTGTCGAGCTTGTTTCGCTCGATTGTGTTGCTTTGAGTTGACGAATTGCATCCATTTCCAGCACACCTTTCACAAGTTCGTGAATGGATTTGCCAAATTCATCAATAACTTCTTGTTCTTCTAACTTCCCTTCTTCCACTAAGGGGAAAAGTAAAGCCGCTTGTAAGCTGCCGATATCCATACTTAATGTCGATAGGATTTCGGTCATTTCAATACCACGCCACAGTAATAGAGGGGCGATTTCTTGTCCGGCTAATTTATCGTGACAATATTGCCAGGTATGGATGAGCTTTTCTTCTGATTGTTTATTGCTCAATCCCAGGCCGTTAACCCACTTTTCTGGGGCAAACTCACCTGCTGGGGTAAGATGCGCACTTCTTACTGCAACCATATATTCTCCCTACCTATTAAACCTCTGGGCGACGGATAAATAACGCCATTGACTCTAAATGGCTAGTTTGCGGAAACATGTCTAGCATCCGCAACTGTAATAATTGATAGCCCCCATCAAGTAAAACTTTGCTATCTCTCGCCAATGTTGTGGGGTTACATGAAACATAGACAATTTTTTCTGGCATCAGTTTAATTAAATGTTCCATAACACCAGCTGCTCCAGCCCTCGCTGGGTCTAATAACACTTTATTAAAGCCATGAGCCGCCCAAGGTTGTGTGTGTATCTGAGCTTCTAAGTTTTCATTATAGAAGGTTGCATTACAAATAGTATTGAGCTGTGCATTGTTTCGAGCCTGTTCGACTAAATTTTCTACACCTTCAACACCCACAACGGATTTCGCTAACCGTGCAATTGGCAACGTAAAGTTACCCATTCCACAAAAAAGATCTAATACTCTATCTTCACTGTTTAGATCTAACCATGCTAATGCTTGTTCTACCATCTGCTGGTTAACTTGCCCGTTCACTTGAATAAAATTTAATGGATCAAATTTTAGTATCTCCCCAGCAACTTGATATTCAGGCTGTGGAGAAATTGCTGACAAAGCTTGTAAGTTTTCATCATTCCCCGCTAACCAGATAGACACTCCGTGCTGATTTTCAAAATCACTCAACCTTTGAGTATCTGATAACGAAAAAGGCGTTAAGTAACGAATCAATACAATCTTGCAATTGTCTGCACGAATAAGTTCTACATGACCCAGTTTTGCCTTATTACTGAGCTGGTTAATACATTCAGAAAGCGGCTTTAATAAGATATCCAATTCAGGGGAAAGTACCGGGCAATTTTTTATATCAACCAATGTGTTAGATTGAGGTTGACGGAACCCCATAATGACATTTTTACTTTTAGACTGATATTGTAGCCCTAATCGAGCTCGACGGCGGTAACCATATGGCTCACCACTAATCACCGTAGGAACGGATATATCTAGCGATGTTTCGCGCTGCATCAGGTAAGCTAATGCATGAGCTTTACTTTCTCTTTGCAGTGCAATGTCAACATGCTGCTGTTGGCATCCTCCACATTGATTAAAATAACGGCAATGAGGCTTTACTCTCTGGGGGCTAGTGCTCAAACGCTTAACCACCTTTCCTTTAGCAAAATGTCGTTTCTCTTCCGTCAATTCAATATGTGCTTCTTCCCCAGGCAATAAACCTGTTACAAAAATGGTTTTCCCTTCGATACGGGCGACACCTTGCCCTGCGGCATCAAGGCTGTCAGCAATAACCGTGATTTGACGGCGTGAAGAGGTACGACGAACAGGAGAGTAAAATTGAGCCATAAAGTAGTCACTACAGAGTATTAAGTTATAAAAATCATGATTGTCGAGTTTCCAATTTTAGTGCGATGTTTTTTTCGCTAATTAATTAAGAAAAACGACCTATACCATTATACCTATTTTCCTATCATTTGATTGACTACTTTTCTATTTTTATCATTCCATTCAAGTAGTATATTAGTTACTAACCATAAATTTACGATATTCTTCATAAGCATAGTGGTCGGTCATGCCACTAATATAGTCTTGAATCAAACGAGCTCGATAATAAAACTCTAGAATAGATTTATCTGATTCATTCGTTGCGGAGATTTTCTCAAGTGCTTCCGTGTAAGATAAGCGGTGCTTATTAGATAATTTATGAAATAACCTCGTTTCAATGAAAAAGTGCTTGTGATAATTTTTTTCAACAAGATCAGCGAAATCCTGCCTATCCATCATCAATAATGGGCTATAGAAATCTAATAACCCACTGATAATTCGGTAGCCTTGTAACTCTAACTCTTCAACTTCATGGTGGTTAAATACATGTTTAAAAGCCACTGTTTTCAGTACTTTCAATAACCTATGTTCTGGACTTTTATCTTCTAGCAACGCACTGTTAAAAGTGCCATTATAAATTTCGGGCAGATTTTTAATGAATTGTTGTGCGCTGTAATGAGACAATTTCCCTGTGATATTCACGCGCAAATACATAAAGAACTGATCTTGCTGAATACGCCTTGTGTGGTTGTCACTGATATTATTGAAAGCTCGCATAATGGTTTGATCGAACAAATCATTTTGTACAATATCTCCCCACTCTGCTTTCAAATATTCAATCAGCTGTTCAACAGTAAAAATGCCTTTTTCCGCGGCATCATCCAAGTCAGCAATACAATATGAAATATCATCAGCCGCTTCCATAATATAGGACAGCGGAAAACGACAATATTTCTCCATATCGAGCTTTTTGGTTAACTCACTAACAAAGTCCACCTCAGACCAATAATAGCCTGGCTTTTTCATCAAATAATCAAACTCAGGTGGAATTGGCTCCAAATCATAAGCACCACGCGTATATTTTAAGATAGAACCAACTTGCGCATAGGTTAAGTTTAATTTAAGTAAGCGATGCGCCATACGCAGCCCTTGCGCATTACCTTCAAATGAGCATAAATCCTGCTTTAATTGGCGGCGGAATAAATCTTGTTTTTCATTCCCAGTTAACTGTAATGCAGGTATTTTGCATGGGTCAGGGGAATTCGGTGTAAACAGGTAACTTGGCGACAATAATTTGGTAAACCATCGCTGAATTGCGGCCTCACCAAAATGTCCAAATGGAGGATTTCCGATATCATGCATTAAACACGCCATTTCGACTAAGCTTTCAAAAGCATCACAACGTTCATCTAACCCATAGGGCTCGAGCAATTTTTTCTTTTTTAATTCACCTAAAACCGTTTTACTGATGTAGCGGCCAACTTGCTGGACTTCTAGTGAGTGAGTTAAGCGACTCCGCACTGCTGCGTTTTGCTCTAAGGGAAAAACTTGTGTTTTTTGTTGTAAGCGGCGAATGGCAGCCGAATTAATGATCCGCCCACGGTCACTTTCAAATAAGCGATTAACCGCATCTTCATCTTTAGGTGAAATTTTTTGGTTTTTCGCACTACTCATATAGTTACGCTGAAAGTTTAGCTTTTTAACAAAATTAATCTCACCCACTCTGCCACCTTCCCTATCTCGATTGATGTTTCATTATATAGCCTAAATACAGGAAAAATACTTCACGGCTCACCTTTCAATGTTACACTTCGTGCACCTTTGTAATTTCGTTGTCTAAATCCGAGTTGTTGCAATTAAAATTGCGAACCTGCTCGAAAAATACAGCAATAACACAATAAAACATTATCGTCCCTAGTCAAAATATTGACACTATATTGACATTAATAGTGCAAATTGAGCAGGGAAAAGGAGACAAAATGAAAGTTGGAATAATTGGTGCCATGGAACAGGAAGTGGCGATTTTGCGCTCACAAATAGAAAATTGCCAAACCATTAGCCGCGCTGGCTGTGAAATTTACACAGGTCAAATTAATGGCGTTGACGTCGCCTTATTAAAATCAGGTATTGGTAAAGTCGCAGCCGCAATCGGTACAACACTGTTATTAGAGCATTGCCAACCAGATGTCGTGATTAACACGGGTTCCGCAGGTGGTTTAGACCCTCGTTTAAATGTTGGCGATATCGTGGTTTCTACGGAAGTTCGTTATCATGATGCTGATGTGACAGCATTCGGTTATGAACCTGGCCAAATGGCACAGTGCCCACCCGCTTTCGTTGCTGATACTAAACTGATTGAAGTTGCTGAGCAGTGCATTAAGTTATTGGATATGAATGCTGTTCGTGGTTTAGTCTGTAGCGGTGATGCTTTTATTAATGGTGCTGAGCCACTGGCACGCATTAAAGCCATGTTCCCGCAAGTTGCGGCAGTAGAAATGGAAGCTACCGCGATTGGCCAAGTATGTCACCAATTTGGCACCCCGTTTGTCGTCGTTCGTGCTATTTCGGATGTGGCAGATAAGGAATCCCATACGAGCTTCGATGAGTTCTTACCTGTCGCTGCCCGTCAATCCTCACTGATGATCACAGCCATTTTAGCTAAACTCGCTTAATGATTTTCATAAAAGGTATAGCCATTTGTTAGTTATGCCTTTTAATTAATTCTACGATGAGTTTTGTTATGAAACGAATAACGCATTATTTTTCTCTTACTGTTACCTTATTATGTGCTTTATTAGTGGCTTTTTCTGCCCTAGGAGCAGCAAAGCAGCGTATTATTAGTTTATCACCAGCCAATACTGAACTAGCTTATGCTGCAGGGCTTGGGGATAGCTTAATTGCGGTCAGTGCTTACTCCGATTACCCAGAACAAGCAAAAAAATTAGAACAAGTCTCTGATTGGCAAGGTTTAAATGTAGAACGTATTATCGCGCTTAAACCTGATTTAATCCTCGCATGGCGAGGAGGCAACCCCCAGCGTCCCCTTGATCAACTTGCGGGTTTTGGCATTCCAATTATTTATTTCGATCCTAAAACCATTGATGATGTCATCAATTCAGTTATTGAATTAGCGCAATACAGCCCAAACCCAGCGTTAGCACAGCAAAATGTGGAAAAAATGCGCGCTAAGCTTGCCCCTTATCAAAATAAAAAAATTTCTAATAACAAACCCAAAAAAGTGTTCATTCAACTCGGTACTCAGCCTTTATTTAGCGCGGGTAACCACACGCTGCAAAATAATATCGTAGAGTTTTGTGGCGGTGAAAATGTTTTTGTAAATAGTGCAGTTCAATGGCCACAAGTCAGCCGTGAGCAGGTACTCACTCGCAAACCAGATGTAATTATCATGACAGGCTCGCCAGAACAGGAAAAAGTAGTGAAAGAATTTTGGCACTCTCAGATGAATGTCCCAATTATCCGATTAAATGAAGATTGGTTTCACCGTGCAGGCCCCCGTATCATCAATGCCACCGAGCAGCTATGCGACCAACTAAACACACTACCAAACTGAAAAATAACGTCTTAAATCAAAAAGTAAAAATTAATAAGTTTAGAAGCTATATATGGAGAAAAGATTTTTCTAAATAGTTCGAGGTGTGGCAAGGCGGTGAATGAGGAAATTCCTAGAAGCATACACAAGTATGTGACTAGGGTTGACGAATGAAGCCAACACAGACACAACTTGAAATATGACGAAAAGATTTTTCTAAATAGTTCGAGGTGTGACAAGGCGGTGAATGAGGAAATTCCTAGGAGCATACACAAGTATGTGACTAGGGTTGACGAATGAAGCCAACACAGTCACAACTTGAAATATGACGAAAATTAGACGCTAAAGGACGAACCGCACCCACAAGTAGACTTAGCATTCGGGTTAGTGACAATAAAACGCGAACCTTCCAAGCCTTCAGTATAATCAACACTTCCACCTACCAAATACTGTAGGCTCATTGGATCTACAACCAGAGCAACACCTTGCTTTTCAATGGTCATATCGCCTTCGTTGATTTGGTCATCGAAGGTGAAACCATATTGGAAACCGCTGCATCCGCCACCAGTGATATAAACACGCAGACGCAGATTTGGGTTGTCCTCATCAGAGACTAAATCTTTAACTTTAATTGCTGCCGCATCAGTAAATTGCAATGGCAGAGCTGCATCATCACTCATTTTTTACTCCAAACCGGTGACCGGTAAATTCATGTGTAGGCAAAAGCCTACTCAGATCAATTAACCTAATTATCCGTCACTTGACTAAATCGTTCAAGTGCTGTTACGCAATTAGACACATTGTGCATATCTTCGTTTCAACATTTGGTTTAATTGGTGTGGTGCTTTAGAATGAGAGCAATTTTTTTCTTAGCCTCTTTCTGGAGCCCTGCGATGTCACAATCTGAAAAACTTTACGCACAAGCAAAAGAACAAATTCCTGGGGGTGTAAACTCCCCTGTTCGTGCTTTTAATGGTGTTGGTGGAACCCCATTATTTATTGAAAAAGCGGATGGCGCTTATATTTATGACGTTGATGGTAAAGCCTATGTGGATTACGTTGGCTCATGGGGACCGATGGTATTAGGCCATAACCATCCTGAGATCCGCGATGCCGTGATCAAAGCTGTTCATAAAGGGTTAAGTTTTGGTGCACCGACTGCCGCCGAAGTTGAAATGGCTGAATTAGTTTGTGAATTAGTACCCTCTATGGATATGGTACGTATGGTGAATTCAGGTACTGAAGCCACCATGAGCGCAATTCGTCTGGCGCGCGGTTACACTGGCCGTGACAAAATCATCAAATTTGAAGGTTGTTACCACGGCCATGCAGACTGCTTATTAGTCAAAGCGGGCTCTGGCGCACTTACTATGGGTGAACCTAACTCCCCGGGTGTACCTGAAGATTTTGTAAAACACACATTAACTTGTACCTATAATGACCTAGCTTCAGTTCGCAAAGCATTTGAAAATTACCCAGAAGATATTGCATGCGTGATTGTTGAACCAGTTGCTGGAAATATGAATTGCGTACCACCAACAGCTGAATTTTTACCCGGTTTACGTGCATTATGTGATGAATTCAATGCCGTACTCATCATTGATGAAGTTATGACAGGTTTTCGTGTCGCATTAGGTGGAGCACAAGATTACTATGACGTTCAGCCTGATTTAACCTGTTTAGGTAAAATCATCGGTGGTGGTATGCCTGTTGGTGCCTTCGGTGGCCGCCTTGAAATTATGGAAAAACTAGCACCAATTGGGCCTGTTTACCAAGCAGGGACCTTATCTGGTAACCCTGTCGCGATGGCTGCAGGTCTTGCTTGCTTAAAAGAAGTCTCTCAACCGGGTGTTCACTCACGTTTAAATGAATTAACAGAAAAGTTAGCTCGTGGTTTAAAACGTGTTTCCGCAGAGCAAGGTATCCCGATGGTTATCAATCACGTCGGTGGCATGTTTGGTATTTTCTTCACCGACGCCCCAACCGTAACTTGCTACCAAGATGTGATGAAATGCGACGTTGAGCGCTTTAAGAAATTTTTCCATTACATGTTAGAGCAAGGTATTTACCTCGCACCTTCTGCTTTTGAAGCAGGTTTTATGTCTATCGCACACAGCGATGAAGACATTGAGAAAACGATCAAAGCCGCAGAAACTGCATTGATGAAAATTAAAAAGAATTAATTCACATTGATGTTATAGAGGTGAAATTTATCCAATTTCACCTCTATTTTTTTATAGCTAAGAATAGATAACTCTAGGTTCGACACCACAGTTCCCTAACTAGCCTTTAAAATAATTAATTCACCAGCTAATTCTCTAAATAGTTCGAGTTGTCGTAAGAGGCAAATAAGGAAATCTCTAGGAACATACACAAGTATGTGACTAGGGTTGACGAATGAAGCCAACACAGTCACAACTTGAAATATGACGAGAAGAGCCTTACACCACAACGCCCTAACTAATTAGCACTCAAATAATTAGCCTTTCAAATAAGCAACTCACCAACTAATTAATTCTCTAAATAGTTCGAGTTGTGGCAAGGCGGCAAATAAGGAAATCTCTAGGAGCATACACAAGTATGTGACTAGGGTTGACGAATGAAGCCAACACAGTCACAACTTGAAATATGACGAGAATTTAGGGGTTATTGCCAAACATATCCTTAACCCAATCCGGCGCATCACCTTGCTGCTCGCCATTATTGCCATTTAGATCCCAAACTGGAGCTTCACTTTCAGACGCTTGGCATAACCCTTCTGGGTTATCCGTCCAAATCGGCAACATTCTACCGCCGCCAAAGTTTGAGCAACTTAATTGGCCATCAGCTGTGACTTGCATATCAACAATTCCCTCTGGTGCGCGGTTGATAAGTGCTAATGGCGCTTGGTTATCTAAGTAGCGTTGGTACACTTTCAGTGCGCCTGTTGCTCCTGTTAATTGTGTTGGGCCATTATTGTCACGGCCAACCCACACAATTGCGACCTCTTTGCCGTCAATCCCTGCATACCAGCTATCACGTAGGTCGTTAGTTGTCCCTGTTTTACCGGCTAAATTATACTTCGCATATTTAGACAATAAGACTCTGCCCGTACCTTGTTTAACCACTTGTTGCATACCATACAATGTGAGGTATGCCGCTTGAGAAGGTACTGCTCGCTCAGCAGATGGGTAGCTTTGGTAAATCTCTTTACCATCTCCGTCAATGACTGAACGTAATGCCGACAATTTCGCACGATTACCATTACCGCCAATGGTTTGGAATACTTGGGCAACTTCCGCTGGTGTTAAGTTAACCGCACCTAAGAACATAGCGGGAACTTTTTCCATAGCCGCTGCAGGAGCCCCTAAGCGTACAAAGGTGTTAAACACTTGGTCTAAGCCAACTTCTAAACCTAGATTTACCGTTGGGATATTCTGTGATTTAGCCAAAGCGTCTACTAACATCATCCGGCCGTTGAAATTGCGGCTGTAGTTTCTTGGGCTCCAGTTTTGATTCCCAACCTTCACTGTTAGTGGCTCGTCTTTTAGCCATGTGTTTAACCGATAGCGGTCTGGTTCACTTAATGCCGCGAGGTAGACAGGTGGTTTTGCTAGGGAACCAATACTACGTCGTGCATTTAACGCGCGGTTAAAACCTGAAAACTGCGGTTGAGAACCGCCAACCATCGCGCGTACTTCGCCATTAATGCGATCAACCACCACGATTGCCCCTTCGATATCATCCAATTTACGAGATTTACGTAAATCAGCGACACCATTTTCAACTGCATTTTCAGCCGCAGTTTGAGCAACTGGGTCTAGGGTAGTAAAAATTTTCGCGCCCGAGAGTTCTTTAACTTTATCGCCCAATTTCTCATTGAGTTCTAAACGAACCATTTGCATAAAGGCAGGTTGAGAAGCCACCAGCCCTTCTTTGTTTTTCACCCCAAGAGGCCTTGCGCTGAGTACCTGATACATTTCTTGGTCAATCACGCCACGTGTTTCCAAGATTTTCAGCACGATATTACGGCGTTTAATCGCATTTTGTGGCTTAGTCCAAGGGTTATATGTTGATGCCCCCTGCACCATCCCCACTAATAAAGCCTGTTGGTCAAAACTTAACTCATTGATTGGTCGACCAAAGTAATACAAACTTGCTAATGGGAAACCACGAATTTCGTCATTACCATTTTGACCTAAAAAGACTTCGTTTAAATACAGCTCTAAAATACGTTCTTTACTGTAGTTGTAGTCCAGTAAAATCGCCATATACGCTTCATTAGCTTTACGCTTTAATGTGCGTTCATTAGTTAAAAATAAGTTTTTGACTAACTGTTGGGTTAATGTACTTCCCCCTTGAACGGAGCGTCCTGCACTTAAGTTAGCAACAACAGCACGGCCAATAGAGTACAAACTGACGCCATCATGCTCATAAAAGTTGCGATCTTCGGTTTCTAGTAAGATTTTAACTAGAGATTCGGGGAAGTCAGATATCGGTAAAACTAACCGTTGCTCATTATTCGCCGACTGCATCATCGTGATCAGTTTCGGGTCTAAACGGAAAAAGCCAAATGAGCGACCGTTCTCCATATTTTCAATTTTGCTCAAGGCATTATTTTCAAACACCATTCGAGCAAGTATTTGCCCCTCTTTTTGATCAGGGAAATTAAACGGCCGGCGTAAGATTTCGATGCTATTACCGCGCACCACAAATTCGCCTGACGTTGTTATCTTACTCACTTTACGGTACTGCATGCCTTCAAGTAGGCGAACCATTTCTGCCTGGCTGTAGTCCATACCTGGCTCGAGGTTAACCATTCGGCCGTATACGGCTGCGGGTAAATCCCACACCTTACCATCAAGGCGTTCTTTAATTTGTTGATTTAAATAAAAACCATATGCCGCGAGTAGAACAGCAAACACGATCATCAGTTTGACGAGCAGCCAAAACCAACGCCATTTACTTTTTACCTTTCGAGGCTTGTTATTTCTTGAGCCTTTTTTAGCCATTTGCTCTTCTTCTTCATCTTCATCATCGAGATATTGTTCATCAATATCATCATGTTCGAATAAATCTTCATCATCATAGTCATCGCGGTCTCTACGACGGCGGGATGAAGATTGTTTTTTCCCAGCAGTTTTTTTGTTACGTCTGCCGATTGGTTCAAAATCTTTACCTGACATGGTCGCTCCATATCACCTTACAAAATATCTTAATAACTCACTCGTTATGCCAGTTTAGTGGTTAATTTTGGCCCATAACCTCAGAGATTTCACCAAAGAAAGCTCTTAATTACATTTCCTTACTCAGTTTAGTCTATCAATTGGCTGAATAAGGAAACTCGCTATTAGAGCATAAAAATAGGCTATTTCGCACCCATCATCGCTTTTTTTGTTTGCCTTGTTGGCGCAGTATTTGCGGGGTCATCCGGCCATAAATGTTTTGGATAACGCCCTTTCATCTCTTTTTGTATCTCTTTATAGCTGCCTTGCCAAAACGCACCAAGGTCTTGCGTGATCTGCAACGGCCGCATGGCAGGAGACAGTAGAGATATCGTTACTGCTATTTTTCCTTGTGCTATTGTCGGGTTCGTTTTTTCCCCGTACATCTCTTGCATACGAATCGCTACCACTGGTGGCTTATCTAACGCGTAGTAAATACTTACATCATGTAAAGATGGCGCTCGATAAGTTTTCGGAAACATACTTTCTAACCACTGCTGTTGCTGCCAATCCAATCGATTGATTAATAAAGAAGCTAAATCAATTTGCTGTAGTTTTTGCTTATTTGTTATGCCATCAAGATAGGGTTCAAGCCATTCACCCAGCGAATCCAATAGAGCTGTATCATCAAAATCTGGCAAGTCAACATCGGGAAAATACTGCTTAGCTAACGTACAACGGACACATAATTGTAATGCATCTTCCTGCCAATTTAGCTGCTGTAAGCCATTTTGCTTCAACCAATACACCAACGCTTGGCGAACCTCAGTCTTATCTGGGTTGCTTAAACGTTCTGATTTCACCACTAATTGACCGCATTGCAAGCGCTTCCAAGCTAATAATGTCCCTTTTTGTTCATCCCATTCGACCGTTTCTTGCTTGTTAAACAGTGATGGGCAATCTGCTTGTAACCTGTCAATCTCTACAGGGTAAGCCAAAGAAATACGCGCATCCGCTGTATTTTCAGGTTGCCATAAAGACACCACTATTAACCACGGAGTCCCCATTAGTCTATCTGACTCACCCAACGTCGCCCCTAAGCCACTCGCTAATTGGTAACGTTGTTGGTTATCTCGAGATTTCGCTATGTAGTCGGGAAACCCTGTAGCCAGCAACGTTGGTAACCACTCACTAATGAGCGCATCTCGCTGACCAATGGTACTCGGCACTTTTTGTTCGCAAAGTGCTGATGCTCTCTTACACCACCCCTCTGTTGGCCTTTCTATGCAATAGCGAAGATCCGCATCTTGTTGACGAGGAGGTTCTTCGATAATCGCCACCAGTAGTGCAGCTAATTGAATAACATGCTGATTTTGGCTTTGTTGTGCTTTGCATAACATTGCCGCTGTTCGTACTGAACTACCTAACTCCGCCATCTGCAGCCCAAAAGGCGTTAACTTACCAGCTGCATCAATAGCACCTAATTTACCCAGTAAATTTTTTGCCGCAGATATTGCAGGCTTCGGGGGTAAAGTCAGCCAATTCAGCTGGGCTGCATCGTGGCACCCCCACTGTAATAAAGATAACCATAAGCTGCTCAGGTCACTTTGCGCAATTTCGGCCTCGCTAAATTGTGCCGCACGCTCAGCCTGCTCTTCACTCAATAAGTGCCAACAAACACCCGTTTCTAAACGGCCAGCTCGACCAGCTCGCTGCGCCATCGATGCTTGGCTGATTCGCTGTTTAATTAGCTTTGTCAGCCCTGTTCTTGGGTTGAATTGACCCACACGTTCAAAACCACTGTCCATCACAAGGCGGATGCCTTCTATCGTTAAACTGGTTTCCGCAATATTAGTGGCTAATACGACCTTCCGCATTCCTTCTGGTGCCAGCTGTATCGCCTGTTGCTGGGCTTGTAGGGTTAATGCTCCGTATAAAGGACATAAAAGTATGTCCTCACTTACCATCGAAGCGAGTTCTGCTCTTACTTTCTCGATTTCCCCCATACCTGGAAGAAATAATAGTAAAGACCCATGCTCTTGCTGTAATAATTGCCAAGCCGCCAATGCGACTTCTTTATGAAAGAGTTTATTTGGGTTAATTGGATGATACTCACGTATGACGGGAAATGTACGCCCTTGAGAAGTGATAACCGGAGCATCAGGAAACAGCTGGGACAGCCCTTGATTATCTAGTGTCGCTGACATCAACAGAATACGTAAATCCTCACGTAAGGCTTGCTGTGAATCAATTAACAAGGCTAGGCCGAGGTCTGCCTGTAAATTTCGTTCATGAAACTCATCTAGAATGACTAAACCAACCCCTTCAAGCATGGGATCATTTTGCAGTAAGCGGGTCAGTACGCCTTCGGTCACCACTTCAAGACGAGTGTGGCGGCTAACTTTAGTTTCAGAGCGCATACGTAAACCAATGGTATGACCGACTTCTTCGCCAAGTTGCTGTGCAAGACGAGCCGCCACTGAACGTGCTGCTAAGCGACGAGGCTCCAACATGATAACCCGTCCATTAATAACTCCACTCTTTAATATTTCTAGCGGCAAAACGGTTGATTTACCCGCACCTGTAGGTGCATGAAGCAATACTTGAGGTGAAGCCATTAACGCGGTAAGTATGTCCTCACAAACTTCGAATATCGGTAACACTGGGGCTATCACTCCATATATTTAACTTTTGCTGTCAGACATTGTAGCATTAGCCTCTTTTGCCAGTAAGCATATTACCGATACCCTAGCGGAGATCCCATGGAATTTGAACCCGCCTTACAACCTGCCACTTTAATTAAGCGGTACAAGCGCTTTTTGGCTGATGTGACTTTACCGAGCGGTGAAGAAATAACAATTCACTGTGCGAATACGGGCGCTATGACAGGTTGTGCAACCCCGGGTGATACCATCTGGTATTCAACGTCCGATAATAAAAAACGCAAATACCCGTATAGCTGGGAGTTAACCCAAACAGCAAATGGTCATTTTATTTGCATTAATACCCTTCGTGCGAACCAATTAGTTGCGCAAGCCTTAACCGAAAAACACATTCCAGAATTATCCGAATACAGCGTAATAAAACCTGAAGTCAAATATGGCACAGAAAATAGCCGAATCGATTTCTATCTCACGCAAAATGGATTACCCGATTGCTTTATCGAAGTAAAATCAGTAACTTTACTCGAAAATAATCAAGGTTTTTTTCCTGACGCGGTGACACTTAGGGGCCAAAAACATTTAAGAGAACTAATGTATATTGCGAAAGAAGGAAAAAGAGCCATACTATTGTTTGTTGCTTTACACACAGGTATTCACGTAGCATCTGCAGCGGCACATATTGATAAACATTATGCGCTATTATTGGAGGAAGCGAGACAAAGTGGTGTTGAAGTGCTTTGTTATCAAGCTGATATAACTGTTCAACAAATGGTGTTAAGTAAGCAGATTCACTTTAACTCTATTAAATAAAGTTTTTTTAACCGATTTTTATACGAGGCCGCAGAGTTCTGGGCGCTAAAAAGGGAATAAACACGCTCGCCCTCACAGCATTACAAAACTCATTGCAGGAACGATTGCCAAGAGAGCAGTCTTCTGCTATTTATAGCGACCTTAATTTTTCCCCCTTGGGGTTTTTGTAAAATTTGCGTGTGTAGGAGAAGCATTATGCAAGAAGGGCAAAAACGTAAGACATCGTCCTTAAGCATTCTCGCCATTGCTGGGGTTGAACCCTATCATGAAAAAGCTGGCGAAGAGTATATGAACGAGGCCCAGTTGGCGCATTTTAAGCTCATTCTCGAAGCATGGCGCAATCAACTCAGAGATGAAGTGGACCGGACTGTTACTCATATGCAAGATGAGGCAGCTAACTTTCCAGACCCCGTTGATAGAGCCGCTCAGGAAGAAGAATTCAGCCTTGAATTACGTAACCGGGACCGTGAACGTAAACTGATTAAGAAAATCGAAAAAACGCTGAAAAAAGTTGAAGATGACGACTTTGGCTATTGTGAATCATGTGGTGTAGAAATTGGTATCCGTCGTTTGGAAGCCCGTCCTACCGCTGATTTATGTATCGACTGTAAAACATTAGCTGAAATTCGCGAAAAGCAAATGGCTGGCTAGTGTCTGTATGGAGTCCTGAACGGCGCATATTACTGCGCCGTTACAAGGGAACTCCACATTCTGTTATGTTCCGCTCAGAGCCTATTCCTTGCGTTAGCTATCACGTAAAATCTATCCTTCTCGCATCTTTTTGCCAATTGGCTGGCGATAACGTCCTATCATGTTCCTTTAAATAAGATAAATATTTACTTTCGCGTAATTTTTTACGGAAATAGCTTATGCTATCTTTTAACCCCATAGTGTGAATTTGAACGATAATCTAATAACAAAAAAACGCTTAAAATAAGGCTTCTAACCCTATACACCTATAGCAAGAAAGCTTTTTGCGCTATTATTTTGCGTAAATTTTATTGGTAACGTTTATAATTAGAGACGACTTTTATTCGTTTAACCATTCTCAAAGAAACTTCTGTGAGCTATGATTAGCCGCTTATTTTGTTTAATGAATATTGGTAATGACATCGAGGTGTACTATTTTTAACCGAGTAGCAAATTTCTGCCGTAATATTTTATCTCGCAATACAGATGCATCTCCTGAAGATGTAGTAAAACATCGTGATCCTTCGCGAGATAGTCAGGCAGCCGGTAAAAGGCCAGTCACTCATTCTGCTCATGCGCAAACCGCATCTAAAGAGCAGAACACCGTTCAACCCCATAAAACAACCCCTATTAGAAAAACGGTTCGTCAATCTCAACGTGCCGATTCACCACCTGAGAAGCGCCCTACAATGACAACCGTAAACGAAGAAAACATTACTGTTATCCCGCGTTCCGAACACCCTATTTCACGCAGTGATATCAGTGACAATGCGTTAAAAGTGCTGTATCGCTTAAATAAGAGTGGCTTTGAAGCCTATTTAGTCGGTGGGGGTGTGCGTGACTTGCTTTTAGGCCAAAAACCTAAAGACTTCGATATTACGACAAACGCAACACCAGAACAGATCCGCAAATTATTTCGTAATTGCCGTCTAGTTGGTCGCCGTTTCCGCCTAGCACACATTATGTTTGGCCCCGAAATTATTGAAGTTGCAACTTTCCGTGGCCACCATGACCAAAGTGCATCAGATGACAAAAACTTATCTGCACAAGCACAAAATGGCATGTTGTTACGCGATAACATCTTTGGTTCCATTGAGGAAGATGCGATCCGTCGGGACTTCACCGTTAACAGCCTATATTACAATATTGAAGACTTCACATTACGTGACTACGTTAATGGCTTAACTGACCTCAAAGCTGGCGTTATTCGTCTAATTGGTGACCCAGAAACACGCTATCGTGAAGACCCAGTCAGAATGCTAAGAGCGGTACGTTTCGCCTGCAAATTAAATATGAGCATCGAACCAAAAACTGCAGAGCCAATTTACCAACTTGCTCATTTATTGAGAGAAATTCCATCTGCTCGGTTATTTGAAGAGTCACTCAAATTACTACAAGCAGGCCAAGGTTACGATACCTATAAAATGCTCAAAAAATATGGTTTGTTTGAGCAGCTTTTCCCTGTTGTCGCAAGCCGCTTTACGGATAACAGTGATTCGCCAATGGAAAAAATCATTGAGCAAGTCCTTAAAAATACTGACTTCCGATTAAAAAATGATAAGCGTGTTAACCCTGCTTTTTTATTTGCGGCTATGTTATGGTACCCAGTTACAGAGCATGCTGAAAAGCTCTCTCAAGAAGGCGGGCTAGCCTATTATGATGCCTTTGCCCTTGCGATGAATGATATTTTAGACGAACAGTGCCGTTCGATTGCGATCCCAAAACGCATTACAACCACGATGCGTGATATTTGGTTGCTGCAGTTACGTTTACCTCGTCGCCAAGGTCGTCGTGCCAATAAATTAATGGAGCACCCGAAATTCCGTGCCGCGTTTGATTTATTAGAGTTAAGGGCCAATGTTGAGCACCGCAACGAGCTACAAGAGTTAGCATTATGGTGGGCTGATTTTCAACAAGCGAATAATACCAAACAGCGTGAAATGATTTCGGAATTAGGCAACGCACCCACTCGCCGTCGCCATCGCCCACGTTCATCACAAGGTGGAACAGGTGCACGCCGGTCGAATAAGTCATAATTGATAGAGAGAATACAATGGAACAAGTCTATATTGCTGTAGGAAGTAACCTTGGTGAGCCGCTATTACAGGCACAACAAGCTATTGCAGCATTAGATGCGATTCCCAATAGCCGTGTTGTTTCTACCTCTTCTGTGTACCGAACTAAACCACTAGGTCCACAAAACCAGCCAGATTTTCTGAATCTGGCTGTACTACTCGAAACAAGTCTTGAGCCAGAAATACTCCTCAACCACACACAAAAAATCGAGCTTGAGCTTGGTCGTGTTCGCAAAGAGGAACGTTGGGGTCCACGAACTCTTGACCTCGATATCATGCTTTTTGGTAACCGTATTATCAATACTGAACGGTTAATTGTTCCACATTATGGGCTAAAAGAGCGTGAGTTTATGTTGTATCCGCTTAGTGAAATCGCCCCTTCCCTTGTTTTTCCTGATGGCGAAAAGCTTTCAGAAAGACTCACACAAGTCCCTCGAAATGGCCTAACATTTTGGGATATTCCAGCCTAAAATGTTCAACCTCTTATGAGGTATGGTCGCAGGGAGATCATTTCCGGAGGTTATTATAATGAAACCAATTTCTCTGGCTGATTTATGTCAGTTTAAAAAAGACAAACACAAATTTGCAACTATGACTGCCTATGACGCAAGCTTTGCTCAATTATTTTATGAGCAAGGTATTCAAGTGATGCTCGTTGGAGACTCACTGGGAATGACGATCCAAGGTGAATCATCTACTTTACCAGTTACTGTCGAGCAAATTGCTTACCACACCCGATGCGTTCGCAAAGGTGCACCAAACGCCTTCATTATTGCAGATATGCCATTTATGAGTTACGCCACACCAGAACAAGCTTGTGCTAATGCAGCAATTTTGATGCAAGCCGGTGCAAACATGGTGAAAATTGAGGGTGGCAGTTGGTTATGTGATACCGTAAGAATGCTAGAAGAACGCTCTGTTCCTGTGTGTGGTCATCTCGGTTTAACACCACAAGCCGTCAACGTTCTTGGCGGCTATAAAGTCCAAGGACGCGATGAGGTCACGGCAAATCAATTACTCAAAGATGCGATTGCACTAGAAAATGCAGGTATCCAATTATTGGTTCTCGAATGTGTTCCAACTGCCTTAGCAAGTCATGTTTCTGAAGAGTTGTTATTACCGGTGATTGGTATTGGCGCAGGAAATGGAACTGATGGACAAATCCTTGTTATGCATGATGCACTGGGTATTACCGCACGAGCGCCTAAATTTGCTAAAAACTTTTTAGCTCAAGCAGGCAACCTTCATGATGCTATTCGTATGTATATCCAAGAAGTGGAAGATGGCATTTACCCAAGTGAAGCACATTCTTTTTCTTAATTGATGCCAGTAATTATAAGGAACTCACGTATGCTTATCGTTGAAACGGCACTTATCTTACGCCGTGAAATTCGCCGCTGGAAACAAGAAGGTAAACGTATTGCACTTGTCCCTACGATGGGTAATTTACACGATGGTCACTTAACACTCATTGACCAAGCGAAAAAACAAGCTGATATTGTGATTGCCAGTGTATTCGTAAACCCAATGCAATTTGATAGGCAATCTGATTTAGCCAATTACCCACGGACTTTGCAAGAAGATTGCGAAAAATTAAAGCGTCGTGATATCAATTTAGTTTTTGCCCCTTCCCCGCAAGAATTCTATCCAGAAGGGATGGAAAAACAGACTTTTGTTGACGTTCCCGAGTTATCGACGATGTTAGAAGGCGCAAGCCGTCCCGGTCATTTTAGAGGTGTCGCAACGGTTATCACTAAGCTGTTCAACTTAGTACAGCCCGATATTGCTTTGTTTGGTGAAAAAGATTACCAACAGTCGCAATTAATTCGCAAATTAGTCGCTGACTTATCATTTGATACTCAAATTGTTAGTGTCCCAACGGTTAGAGCCAAAAATGGCTTAGCATTGAGTTCACGCAACAACAATTTGTCAGCGGAAGAGCTAAAAACAGCGCCTAAACTGTATCAAATTATGCAACAAGCGGGTGAAAAATTAGTCGCTGAGCCTAACGCATCTGAGGTTATTATAGAAGAGATGAATAATAGCTTACGTGAAGCCGGTTTTACCCCTGATGAGCTATTTATTCGCGATGCAGATACATTATTACCACTTGGTGAGCCGAGTAAACGTGCGGTTATTTTAATGGCTGCATGGTTAGGTCAAACGCGTCTTATTGACAATTTACAAGTTGACCTGCAACGCGATATTGCATAAAAATAAATCAATTATAAAAATGAAATAACACACTGCAATTACAGTGTTTATAGCGTTAATTCAATGTCTGTGTTCCGAATGGCTTTTATTTTTTTCAAACTCATTTGGTTCACAGCTAGGCGGTAAGTAAACGAGTCCCTAGGAGCATACATAAGTATGTGACTAGGGTGAGTGAGCGCCACCAACAACGCTGTGAGCCAAATGAGGAAGAAAAAATGTTAAGAAGAATGTTACAAGGCAAACTCCACCGAGTCACTGTTACACAAGCAGACCTACACTACGAGGGCTCATGTGCAATAGATCAGGACTTCATGGATGCCGCTGGGATCATTGAATACGAAGCCATTGATATTTACAACGTTGATAACGGTGAACGTTTTTCAACTTATGCAATTTCGGGCGAACGTGGTTCAAAAATTATTTCGGTTAATGGTGCTGCTGCACGCCGCGCTGCGGTTGGTGATAAACTGATTATTTGCTCTTATGTGCAAATAGAAGATGAAGACGCTCGCTTACATAAACCAAAAGTAGCTTACTTTGATGAAAATAATAAAATGAGTCGCCTAGCAAAAGCGGTTCCAGTCCAAGTGGCATAATTTGGGTCTTTGCTTACCCAATAAATTGATTAATAACACCATTTATATACATTTCAATAAAAAACGGCTTTTGATTACATTCAGTATCAAAAGCCGTTTTTTTAACACAATTTCATCCCTAAAACTTAGCTTCTGAGGCCTCGACCCTGCTCAATTAGGAACCATGTTAATGCATAAAAGACGACTAAAAAAATCATTAAGACGCCTAATGTAATCGCGATAGAAACATCAGCTATTCCCAGAAAGCCATAACGAAAGCCGCTGATCATATACACAATTGGGTTCAGTTTAGAGACGGCTTGCCAAAACGGGGGGAGCAGTGACAACGAATAAAACACACCGCCTAAATACGTTAATGGTGTTAATACAAAGGTAGGAACAATACTAATATCATCAAATGTCTTAGCGAAGATGGCATTTAATAAACCAGCAAGGGAAAACACAATTGCGGTTAGTAATAACGTTATGACTACCATTGCCCATGAATGGACTTGCAATGGAATAAAAAATAACGATACCAATGTGACGAGAAAGCCGACTAAAATCCCTCTAGCAACACCACCACCAACAAAACCTGCGATAATAATATGCGTCGGAACAGGGGCAACGAGTAATTCTTCAATATTTTTCTGAAATTTAGAGCCAAAGAAAGAAGAACAAACATTTGAATATGAATTAGTGATCACCGCCATCATGATCAGCCCGGGGACGATAAACTGCATATAATCCACACCGCCCATATCACCAATTCTTGAACCAATTAAGTTACCAAAAATCACAAAATAGAGCGACATGGTGATCACAGGTGGTAATAATGTTTGTATCCAAATACGGCCGAACCGCGTGACTTCTTTTATCCAAATGGTTTTTAATGCGACCCAATATAGTGAGATCATCTTGCAATCTCCTTCTCGGTTGCATTACTTTCTCTTTTGACTAAGTTAACAAATAACTCTTCTAACCGATTTGCTTTATTTCGCATACTTAAAATCTGAACACCTTGCTCACTGAATTGGCTAAAAACACTATTTAGACCTTGCTCTCTTTTGACATCTACCTCAAGTGTTGAGGTGTCTATCAAACGTGATTCATACCCTAATAATTGAGGGATCGGACTTTTTGGCATTAAATCAAAAATAAAGGTTTCTGATTCTAATTGACTCAGTAATTGCTTCATACTTGTATTTTCAACTAATTCACCGTGTTGAATAATACCAATATTACGGCATAACATTTCAGCTTCTTCCAAATAGTGAGTGGTTAAAATGATTGTCGTTCCCTGAGCGTTAAGATTCTTTAAGAATGTCCACATTGAACGGCGAAGTTCAATATCAACACCCGCGGTGGGTTCATCCAAAATTAATAGCTTTGGTTGGTGCATCAACGCACGGGCTATCATTAAGCGGCGTTTCATACCACCGGACAAATTACGAGCCCGCTCATCACGCTTTTCCCATAAATCAAGCTGGGTCAGGTACTGCTCTGCACGTTGTACAGCAACAGAGCGCGTGACCCCATAATAACCGGCTTGGTTAAGAACGATTTGTAATACCGTTTCAAATGGGTTGAAATTAAACTCTTGAGGCACTAATCCAAGTTGCTGCTTTGCTTGCACAACTTGCTTTTCTAAATCATAACCAAATACTTTTACAGAACCGCTCGTTTTATTCACCAGCGAGCTAATGATCCCGATCGTGGTTGATTTACCCGCGCCATTTGGCCCCAACAATGCGTAAAAGTCACCGTCTTCAACGCTCAGGTCAATCCCTTTCAGGGCTTTTACACCACCTGGGTAGGTTTTGGTTAATTGCGATAACTCAAGTGCATATGTCATATGTAAAAAAAACCTTTATTCTTAGGACGATTTGAAGGCAATATATCATCATGATGCCACTTTTTTCTGCACTATGTTATGCAGAAAAGAGATAATTAGTTTATACAATATAATTCAATATGTTATGAATTTAGGGTTGTCTTGCCTAAAAGACAGGTTCATCATAAGGATGTTGAAATTAGTATAACTAATTATTAATTAATCAATAAATGTTGTATAAGATTTTATCGCAAAGTAACACAACTAGGCTATAAGTCATGATGAGAAAAATCGAAGAGCTGTTTGCTAACAATGAAGCATGGTCAGCATCAGTCAATGAACAAGATCCCGAATTCTTCAAAGAATTATCAAAAGCGCAAAAGCCGAGATTCTTATGGATAGGCTGCTCTGACAGCCGAGTACCTGCAGAAAAATTAATTAACGCGGCACCTGGCGACCTTTTTGTGCACCGTAATGTTGCCAACTTAGTTATTCACACTGACCTAAACTGTTTATCAGTCATTCAATATGCCGTTGATGTCTTACAAGTTGAGCACATCATTATTTGTGGCCACTACGGCTGCGGTGGTATTGAAGCAGCGGTTGATAACACCGAACTTGGCTTAATTAATAACTGGCTATTACACATAAGAGATATTTGGTACAGACATAGCTCTATGTTAGGTGAGCTAAAACCTTGCGAGCGTCTTAACCGTTTATGCGAATTAAATGTCGTTGAGCAAGTTTATAATTTAGGGCATTCAACCATCATGCAATCTGCATGGAAACGAGGCCAGAAAGTGATGATCCACGGTTGGGTATATGGGATTAATAATGGCCGGTTACACGACTTACATATTACTGCTGACAGCCGAGAAAAACTTGAGTTATGTTACCGTGAAGCTATTTCAACATTAACTCAAAAAAAATAAATTAAATTATTAATTCGAAGCTCTTAGACATAAGAGCTTCTATGCACAACAAAAAAGGACAGCAATGCTGTCCTTTTTTGGTCGTTTTATTCAGAAGATCTAGTCTTCTAATAACGTTACGTGCCCAATATAAGGCAGATGACGATATTGCTGAGCGTAGTCAATACCGTAACCCACCACAAATTTGTCTTCAATCGAATAACCAATCCATTCAACAGGAACCTGTACTTCTCGGCGTGAAGGTTTATCCAGCAATGTACAAATAGCAACAGATTTAGGGCCGCGTAATTCGAAAATTTCACGAACTTTATTTAAGGTATTGCCAGAGTCGATAATATCTTCAACGATTAATACGTGTTTATCACGGATATCTTCGTCCAAGTCTTTGACAATTTTAACATCACGGCTTGATGTCATCGCATTGCCGTAGCTTGAAACGGTCATAAAATCGACTTCATGAGGAACATCAATCTTACGACATAAATCAGCCATAAAAATAAATGAACCTTTCAGCAAACCAACAAGGACTAATTCACCATCAAGTGTTTGATAATGAGCGCTAATTTTATCGGCTAATTCACTGATTCGTTGAGCAATCTCTTCTTCAGAGATCATTACTTCAAGGGTATGTTTCATCGTCTATTACGCATCTATGGGAATGGAAAGCACGTAATTTTAACATAGGCAGCACGCATATACTAATAAAGGAAAATGCAGTGCTAAAATTTCACACTGCATTTTATCTGAAAATAAATGTGGCTGTTAACTTACAGTGAAGCCCAACATCATTCCGGTATCTTCATGCTCTAAGAGATGGCAGTGAGCCATATAAGGATGTTGTTGAGTTGCAGGGTGTTTAAATTCGACTAAAATTTCACTCACCTGCCCTTCCACTTTAACAATATCTTTCCAACCTTGGCGATGAGGCTCTACGGCTTGGCCATTTTCTTTTAGGATACGAAAACGTGTTCCATGAACGTGGAATGGGTGCAACATCATATCGCCACGCCCTGAAACGACCCATATTTCTTGTTGATTCATAGGAGCATTGAATGCAGGATGAGTCATTGAAAAAACCTGTCCATTAATGGTATTCGCGTTATGAATATCTAAACCATCAGAACCTGAACCACAGTGGCCGCCACTTCCCATTTTGCCATTCATATTTCCATGGTTCATATTTCCATGGTTCATATTGCCTGCATTCATGTTACCGTGGTTCATATTGCCCATCATTGCACCATGACCGCCCATATTACCCATGGCCTGGTCGCCATATTTTTCACGTAACATCATCATGCCTTGCATGTCCAAACGCATATCCATCATTAAGTGGAAACGACGACGGTTTAAGCCAGCAAGAGAAGGAATAGCAGACATTGCTGCAAGTGTTGATGGTAAGTCACCTTCTCCCTTCGTCAACGTTGTTTCGATACGCAATACAGGCAAAGGCTGGTCAAATGGTGCGATCGTCATGCCCATTTGCCCGACGGGTAGCGTAACCAAATCGAATGCGCGACCATCGGAGGCATCAATTAAGACTTCAAAGCGCTCTCCCATCAAGATAGGTAATTCTGTTACGGCAACTGGCTCGGCTAGTAAACCACCATCACTCGCAACGACATACATTTTACGTCCATCACTGGTGGAAATGTTTAAACTTCTCGCATTGCAGCCATTTAATAACCTTAAGCGTAGCCAACCTTTTGGGGCAACATGTTTAGGGTAAACAGCTCCGTTCGTCAACATGATGTCTCCGAACCACCCCACTGCCGCGCTCATCACATCAAGCTGGTAGTCAATTTGACCATCATCTTTTAAGCGTTTGTCCTGCAAAATGACAGGAATATCATCAACGCCCCAATCACTTGGTAAGCCGTGCTTTGTGCTGTCTTCATCTTTAATTAATACAAGACCAGCTAAGCCCATTGCGACTTGATAACCCGTTTTTCCATGAGTATGTGGATGAAACCAACATGTCGCTTCACTTTGGTTTACCGTAAAATTCACTTTACGGCTTGCTCCCGGCTGAATTATCGCTTGAGGCCCACCATCTTGTTCACCTGAAATTTCTAAGCCATGCCAGTGAACGGTTGTATCTTCAGCCAATTGATTCACAATATTGATATTAACGCTTTGCCCATTCTTTAAGCTAATCGCAGGGCCCAATAAATTTCCGTTATAACCCCATGTCGTTGTTTTCTTTCCTGGAATAAACTGCGAAATACCTTGTTGGATAGCTAGCTGAATATTGCCTTGTGCATCTGGCTCAACTAGCGGAGGGATTGCCAGTTCAGGGTAGTTTCCCGCTGCGACCGCGATGCGGCTCCAAATAGGCAGCGCACTTGCAGCATATGTGATAGCACTTAATTTCAAAAAATCGCGACGTAGCATTGATAACCTTCCTTTTATTTATCAAATTAATAATCATCAGAGGGGTAATTTATGGCAAATTACACTTTCGAAGCAAAACATGGTTTAATGAAGGTATGATAAAGCCTCCCCTTACAGGAAGGTCAATAAAGCCACTCTATAAATGTGGGTTTATTACATGGATTTAAGAAAAATATAGTTGACTAACAATTCTATTCTTATGCTAACGTAACTTGACATAGAAAACAGATAGAATAACGAATGCGCAAATTTATATTGATGTCATGCTTAATGACTCTGTTAGGGATAACCAATTCTGCCAGAGCTCTTTCTACCAACGAAGCTGAAGATCTTGCTGATCTTACGGCCGTTTTTATTTATCTAAAATATGATTGTGGGTATTCACAAATCCCTGATAGAGAAATTGAACGTGCTATCGTTTACTTTGCTAAAAGCAACAAATGGGATCTTAGTAACTATAATGCGGAAAAAATGACCGCTCTTAACAAAGAAAGTTATAGTGACCTAAAAGGAATACCACTTACCACCGAGTTTAAATGTCAGTCCCTTGCTCGCGATTCGCTAGGCCTTTTTGCTTACGTAAAATAAGCGGAGGATAAAGCCCATCAAGAAAACATGCCCAAATATAGTCTGCATGTTTTCTTTCTTTACTCTAAATTATTATTCCTTTTTTGCCTTCGTTCTTGCCAAAACAGGGCTATCGATGGAATACTTTGAATAATCACCATTCTGATAATATGATTTGACATCACAAAGCCCGCATCTAAATTCATGGTAATTGCTGCGAATGTCATTGCTTCCATACTCCCCGGCGCCCAAGCTAACAATAATACTGAAATATCATAGCCTGTCATCCAAGATGCAAATACCGTGATAAGAAAAGTCAGCACGATATTTACCACCACAACTTGGGCTGAAGAATATATATTTTTAATCAACGATGAAAGTGGAAAAACAATGAAATGGTTACCAATATTCATCCCGATCAATACCATACTGAGTTCAGTCAACATCAGTGGGAAATTCAATGGGATATCAACCCAACCTTGAATGAGTGTTGCCGCTGCTAATGACGTTAACATAAAAGGCGCAGGGACTCTTAAACGCTGTAAAATTATCCCTGAAATAACACCAACAACAATAATAAGCAGTAGCCATCCCGTTGAAACTAATGTGAGTTCTGGAAATTCGATTATCGGTTGCGGATCACCATCACTACCAACAACAATACCTGCTAATAAAATAAGAATAATTAAGCGAATTGTATGGGAAATAACAATTTTTTGGGGTGGTGTATGGGTATGGTCAGTTAATGCGAGAATTGCAGCCATCGCACCGGGGACAGAGCCTAGCATTGCCTCTTGTTTTGTCCAACCGACTTTTCGGTAAAACCAAAAAAAGCTGAACGAAAATTGCACGGCCAAACAGACAACTAGCATTAATAGTAAAAGAAATAAATTGTCTGCTTCATTAAGAGATACTTGATTGAACATCAAGCCGACAGAGGTTCCCAGTGTGACTTGAACAAAGGTAATGGTATGTTTAGGAATTGCGAACGAAATACCAAAACGATGAAAAATGATAATCGCAATGATCGGGCCAAACATCAATGCAAGGGGAATTCCAAGATAAGTAAGCCCACCACCGATTAAAGCACAGATGGAAATTCCACCTATCATTTTTAATAATTTCATCATATGGTATTAACCATTAAGTCTTTTTATAGCCCTAATTTATATCACATTATTTAAGCAATATGGCTTTAGTTTTTAATTATTTATCCCCTTAGTGACATCTACCAGTATTTATTCATTTATTAGGTTTTGATCTAGTTATTTTAACTTAGTCTGAAAAAATCTCTCTAACACAAATTAACATAGCATAGTAACAAAACTATTTTTCACTTTAACTGTTTTCTTCATTTTATATTATCAGCGCGAGCTTGATTCATAATCGCTTTGGACATCCATTGGGCTAATTCTGTTACTTGAGCATCATCCATTTTCCAAATATCTTTTAATACTAAAAATATTTCAGAACCATAAATAACAGAAAAGGCTCGAATGACTCTGTCTATAATTTCTTGCGGATATTCTGATTTCATTGGCGATGTCACCATCGCAAGAATTTCTTTACGATTTCCGCGTTCTAGAGGCTTATCTTTAATATTTTGTGGAGCAGCTCGCCCCTGTGCCCATTGCTGTAGTGATACTTGCAGCGCGGCGCGCAAAACACCTTCATGTTCAAACATACGTGGAAAAGCATAGGTTAATAGCTCGCCAATACGCTCTTCGGTTTGCTCACTTTGTGGCCGCCAAGTTAAAATAGGACCTAAACTTTCATTAACCGTTGCGGTAATTAAATCGGCTTGTGTCGGAAAATAACGATATGCTGTCGCACGAGAAACTCCCGCCTCAACTGCCAATTCAGAAACAGAAGGCATCGCCCCTTTTTCAAATAAATCTAAAGCTGTCGTAACCAATAATACATAGGTCCGTTTTCGTGTCCCTTTGTATTCTGAGAGTGAGTGAGTTTTAGACATTAATTTATCCTTAAAATACTGTCACTTACTATAAGGCCAGTTAGCGTTAATGAAAACACATAAGTGTAAACAGGTAAATATACTTAATTGATAATTTGAAAAGATTTATCTATGGAGGTGATTTCAACGATAATAGCAAAAATCATAACAATCACATTTAAATCTTTTAATCTTCTACATGTATTCGAAGTAATTCAAGATTATTAATAAGTATTTATTACATTTTATCAATAGGATATGAATACTAGCAACCAATGTCTTTCACAATAAAACAAAAAATGAGACTGCGGTCTCATTTTAAAACTAAACCAAATGATACCATGGTCTCATTATGATGGAAAATTCAACGCTCGTTTTACTCTGAAAGGGTTGTTCTATGAAAAAACATCCGGGTTTTATTTATGTTGTAACGACGCTTGACACTAAAAGTGCTGAACTATTTTATGTCAGTGAATTAATCAAAAACGCCGGATTAGCGGTACGTACCGTTGACCTGACAACACAGCCAACGCAATTAGAAAAAAACGCAGATATCAGCGCACATACCGTTGCAAGTTTTCATCCGCTCGGCACTGAAGCCGTTTTCTGCGGTGACCGTGGTAAAGCCATTGAAGCCATGGCACATGCTTTCAGCCTTTATCTTGCCGCACAAACAGATGTTGCCGCTATTCTTGGCTTAGGCGGGTCAGGAGGAACAGCTCTCATCACACCGGCCATGCAAGTATTGCCTGTGGGTATTCCAAAATTAATGGTTTCCACTATGGCTTCAGGGGACATTTCTGGTTATATCGGTGCGAGTGATATTTCAATGATGTATTCCGTCACTGATGTATCAGGTTTGAATATCATTTCTCGCAAAGTATTAAAAAATGCAGCCAATCAAATCGCAGGAGCTGTTTGGTTTGATGACGAAGAACAACCGCATGACTTAAAACCAGCAATTGCACTCACCATGTTCGGGGTAACGACCCCATGCGTACAACAACTTACAACACAGTTAGAGGCGCAATATGACTGTCTAGTTTTCCATGCGACAGGCAGTGGTGGTAAAGCCATGGAAAAACTGATTGATAGCCAATTACTGCATTCAGTTTTAGACATTACAACCACCGAAGTGTGTGACCACTTATTTGGTGGCGTATTGGCTTGTGATGAAGACCGTTTCGGTGCTATTGAGCGTACTCAGACCCCTTGTGTGATGTCTTGTGGAGCCTTGGATATGGTGAATTTCGGCCGTCCTTCCAGCGTGCCTGAACACTGTCAAGATCGCTTGTTTTATCACCACAATGCTCAAGTCACTTTAATGAGAACGACCAAAGAAGAAAACCAACAAATGGGTCGTTGGATTGCAGAAAAATTAAATCGTTGTCACGGTGAAGTGCGCTTTATTATTCCAACAGCAGGGTTTTCGGCATTAGATATTGACGGTGCTCCATTTTGGGATCCTATCGCAGACCAAGCCTTCATTGATGCTTTAACCGAAAATCTAATCATAACAGAGAAAAGACAGCTTATTTTGAGTCCTTATCATATTAACTCCTCCGAGTTTTGTGACCAGGTTATTCAGCTTCACCAGGAAATTTTGAACAAATAATAGAGGTTAACTATGAAACATAACCGCGCAGATTTATTAAAAAAATTTAGAGACATGATTGCTCGGGGAGAACCAATCATCGGTGGTGGCGCAGGAACAGGGCTATCAGCTAAGTGTGAAGAAGCGGGCGGTATCGATTTAATCGTTATCTATAACTCAGGCCGTTATCGCATGGCAGGTAGAGGTTCACTTGCAGGCTTATTAGCCTATGGCAATGCAAATGAAATCGTTATGGATATGGCAAAAGAAGTTTTGCCCGTAGTGAAACATACTCCTGTCCTTGCCGGTGTGAATGGAACAGACCCATTCTGCCAATTCGATAAATTCCTCGATGACATCAAAGCAACAGGCTTCGCAGGGGTACAAAATTTCCCTACCGTCGGGCTAATTGATGGTAACTTCCGCGCCAATTTAGAAGAAACAGGAATGGGCTATGGGTTAGAAGTTGAGATGATCCGCCTCGCTCATGAGAAAGATTTACTCACTACGCCTTACGTTTTTAGTGCTGAAGATGCAATTGCAATGACTAAAGCCGGGGCTGACATTATTGTGCCACATATGGGGTTAACGACCGGGGGAAATATTGGAGCTGAAACCGCACTGACGCTCAAGGATTGCGTTCCACTAATCAATGAATGGGCAAAAGCGGCAAAAGCAGTACGCGAAGATGTGATTGTTCTGTGCCACGGTGGCCCGATAGCCACCCCTGAAGATGCTGAATACATTTTAGCCAACTGCCCTGATTGCCATGGTTTCTATGGTGCCAGCTCAATGGAGCGTTTACCAACAGAAGTAGCATTAACTGCCACCACACAAAAATTTAAATCAATTACACGTTAGTTTTTTTACTTTATGTTTTGCCAACACCAGGCGCCTACTTCGGTAGGCGTTTTTTTTATTTTTTAGCTGGGTTTAAATAGCGCCATAACACCCAGAGTAATGATGTCGAATAATATAAAACCCCAAATTGGATAACCATTAATGGGTTTTCTGTCGCTCCAGTCATCTTGAGCATGCCATAATAGTTATTTTGCTCCAAATACTGTTCCGTTAACCCACCTTGCGGTAAATAACGACCAAGCAGCATGATAATAATAAAACACGCGACATAATGACGTAATTTGGCAATGCCTTCATCAAAAGCATTAAAATGGCTATTCATATCATTAGCCTGTTTTCGTCCAATAATAATACGATTAATTAATGTTGCGGCATAAATATAGAGGATCGCAGAGGAGTTAATTTGTGTGGTATGAAAAATATACGCAACGCAACCTAAAATCGCGGCAATCACAATAAAGAAAAAACCTTTCGCCACAACAGCCATCATGGTGCTCATATGAATCAAAATAAATTCAAATAATAAAATCAATACCATGTTGTAAATAACAGCCACCCCAGACCATTGAGGTGAAAACCAAAGTGACAACAAAAATACAATATAAAAAATAGTGAGCCCGTGCTCAACCAATGTTGGCAACGTCCCCATTATTCCTTGCGGTTCTTCTGATTCAAGAAAATAATGTTTTTTGTTCGTCCCTATAGTCGACGTATTTTTGCGAGGAGTTTTCCTTTTTTTTATCTTTCTAGCCACAAAGTTATTTCCCTTTTTCCTGGTAAATAGAATGCCCTTTGCATAAAAAATGCATTAAGCAAGCCATAAATACAGGCATACCAAAGTAGAGCACGCCAAAGGCAAAAGCCACATGGGGTTTATCTGGGAATTCACCACCGCTAGAGATACTCGAATAATAGCCAATAGACCTTAAATATTCAGGCGTTAACCCGCCATAAGGCACGAGGAAAGATAAAATTAACACTGAGAAAATACAGAACATAAAATTAAGTGCCATTAATGCTGAATAGCCCATATTTTCTGAACGTTCTTGCTCTGTTCGGCTGGTTAAACCAAAAAGCATTCGATTTGCAACAGTGGCACTGTATAAATATAAAATTAATGGGGAATCACCTAATACTGACATATTAATGGCCAGTGCAAAAAGACCATAGAAAAGAGCAAATAACGTTAATATTCTCCAATCACGAAATACCGCCATAAAGACGCCCGAGTGAACTAAAATAAATTCAAAAATCAGGATCAATGTCAGGTTATAAATAATTTCTACCGTATAGTATTCAGGAAAAAACCATACCGATAAAATAAAACCAACATAAAATAATGAAAAACCGTAGTTTATTATTTTAGAAAAAGCACGAAGAATACTGAAAGAGTGCGAATTCTCCTTCACACTTTTTACTGAAGATTGTTTTGGGAAAAAACCTTGGCTTTTATCTTTCCCACTCCTTGGTGGCTTTACCATTACCTCACTCCATGCCATCAATACCACTTTATTAATAAGCTACTTGATAATACAAAAAATAAACAGTGGTTAAAGTCTGAATGATAGACTCGAGACAGGATAAAGTGTAAAAAATATCGACAAGATGGCATGAACGTAGAAACGCCATGCCACAGATAGACTAAATGGAAATTAAACCAGTTTGGCGATCAGCGTATCTAAGTCACCTTGTAAGAAATTTACCGGTGGAATTTCAATCACAGTATAGGCGCCTGCGGCTTGTTTCATCGTCGCTCGTGCGGCAGAAACCATAAATTGAGACGTCAGTGCAGGGTTATTAATGCGCATTGAATATTCGAACAACTGGTTATGTGTTGCCCCTGAAACGCCTTTATGAGTCATGTGCACACCGTGCCCAACATCTTTTAGTGCATCAATGCTATCCACCTGACGAATATGTGTTTCATCAGAAGAAAAGTAGCTGTCTGCTTTAATCGCTTGAGCCACTTCATCGAACTTAGCGCCACCGTCTAATTCAACATAAACCATACGACGATGAACCCCTGTTCCTAATGGAATTGTGACAGAAAGTGCATCTTTTACGCCATTGATAGCCTTAGCGGCCACACTGTGCCCCATACTCATCCCCGGACCAAAATTCGTATAAGTTACCCCTTTTGGTGCCATTGCTAACATCAATGTACGCATAATCGAATCAGAACCGGGATCCCATCCGGCAGAAACAACCGCCACGCTATTATGCTGCTTCGCGATATCATCTAAGCTACGTTTTAAAGCCACAATATCCGAATGTACGTCAAAGCTATCAACCGTATTAATTCCCAAACTTAAAATTTTTGCTGCTAATGGGCCGATTGCACGCGTAGGTGAACAGAGTAGCGCAACATCAACTTTTCCTAATTTTTCAATATCATCAACCACTTTGTAGGCTGAAAGTTCTGCAGGAATATCTTGTGTATTACGACGAACTACCCCGACTAACTCAAAATCTTCAGCGGCCAGAACAGCTTCTAGTGCATAGCGACCAATGTTACCGTAGCCCACTATTGCTGCTTTAATTTTTGTCATTTTTGCTCCTATACAGTTCTGATGTTGCTTATTAAATTATTTATAGCGAAATTGAATTTAACAGAATAATTAAAAGTAAACAAAACATTAGCCTAATTAAATCAGACGCATTTTAACCCTATTTTCATTATTGAAATCCATGTAGAATTAGCCACTCAGAAAGCTTTCCCTAACATTCATGAATATATAAAGGTTCTCAATGCATCAATCCGATGTGACTGAGCGGTCACTCTTTTCGCTCAGCTGGCCAATTTTTATCGATATTTTTCTTCATTTGGCCACATTATTAATTAATACCTATATGGTCAGTCACGTTTCTACTGCCTACCTTGCTGCTATGGGGGTGGGAAACCAAGTATTTGATCTATTTATCACTATTTTTAACTTTATTAGTGTGGGGTGTAGCGTTGTTATTGCCCAGTACCTTGGGGCAGGGCGTAGAGAAAAAGCCAGCCAAGCAATTCATATTTCAATCGCTTTTAACTTTATTCTTGGCTTTTCCAGCGCATTAGTTGCGTTATTTTTTGGCTATAGCATTCTAACTATCATGAATATGCCATCACATTTAATGGCTGATGGTTATACTTATTTACGTATATTAGGGATTTGTTTAATTCCAGAAGCAATCTCAATTATTTTAGCAGCATGCTTGCGGGTTTATGGTAAAGCGCAGCCTGCAATGTGGGTCACATTAATCGCTAATGTAATTACCGTATTTGGTAACATCATTGTGCTTTATGGTTTCTTCGGCTTACCTCAATATGGGCTGGAAGGCGTTGCTTGGTCAACTGTCGTAGGGCGTATTGTTGCCGTTATTTTACTTTTCTGCCTACTGTTTTATGGGCTGAGAATTAAATTTGTCCCAATGATGTTAATACACTGGTCACGGAAAATATTGGGGAAAATTTTACACATTGGATTACCCTCTGCGGGGGAAAATCTCGTGTGGATCCTCCATTTCATGACCGCATCTGCATTTATCGGTTTAATGGGGGAAACGTCCCTCGCGGCACAAACGCTCTATTTCCAATTGTCATTGTTTATCATGTTGTTTGGGATCTCTATCAGCATTGGTAATGAAATTATGGTTGGTCACCTTGTTGGCGCAAAGCGCTTTGAAGATGCCTATAGGCGCGGTGTAAAAAGCCTTAAAATGGGTTTTTACGTAACAATTGGTGTCGTTATCGCCTTTTGGTTATTCCGCGATCCTATCTTAAATAATATTACGGATGACCAAGGTATTATTAAGGTACTGCTGCCATTATTTTTACTTTCGGTGTTCTTAGAGCCTGGCAGGACAATTAATATCGTGATGGTAAATGCCTTGCGTGCTTCTGGCGATGCTCGCTTTCCGCTATGTACTGCCATTATTTTTATGTGGGGCGTTGCTATCCCATTAGGCTACTTCTTAGGCATAAAAATGGAGATGGGTCTCTTAGGCATTTGGCTAGGTTTCTTTGCTGATGAATGGCTGCGCGGCTTAACCAATGCATGGCGCTGGCGCTCACGTAAGTGGCAAAGTAAACGCCTTGATGTAGAAAACTAACCTTTTCAATTATCACTTGGTCCTGTCGAATTTCATAGGCAGGACTTTTGTGACAAAGCTCAAAGTTAGAAATATTTCATTTTTATAGTTCAAATTAGAGATAATATTTCTCCCCACTCTCTTTAAATCCCCTAACTTAGTGAAGTTTTTCTCCAGACTGTTGTTTAAAATAATAAAATTGAAAAAGATTTTATTAAGGGGATTTGCCATGCATGCTCAATCACAACCACTACTTTGGCAATATTTTATCAACGCAGTAAAACAAGAAGTAAAACCTGCCTTAGGTTGTACTGAGCCGATTTCATTGGCATATGCTGCCGCCAAAGCCGCTTCATTACTTGATGGAGCCGTGATCCGTGTCTGTGCTTTTGTCTCCCCTAACCTCATGAAAAATGGCATGGGTGTAACTGTACCCGGAACAGGTATGGTTGGTTTACCTATTGCCGCAGCCCTTGGCGCAATTGGCGGTGATCCTGAAGCGGGTTTAGAAGTATTAAAATCAGCATCTACGGATGCTATTGCATTGAGTAAAAGCATGTTAGCTCAAGGGGCTATTACCGTTAATATCAAGCACCCTTGTGATGATGTCATATACTCCGAAGCCACGGTATACACACAAACTGGATCCGCAACCGTTATCATTGCGGGGTCTCATACGAATATTGTTAAAATGATCCACAACAATCATACCGTATTTGATGCCACGACAGCTCAACCTCATCATGAATCTCCTGTTGACTGTGCGGCAGACATCCCACTGCCGCCAGTCACCGCTAAATCTGTTTATCAATTTGCTACCGAAGCGCCATTAGAAGATATTCGTTTTATTCTTGAAGCGGCCCATTTAAACGAAGCCTTATCTCAAGAAGGTTTACGCAATGTTTATGGTTTACATATTGGTAAAACATTGCAAACCCAGCGAGATCGTGGCCTGCTTTCAAAAGACTTAATGTCAGAAATTATGATCCGTACCTCTGCGGCCTCTGATGCTCGAATGGGAGGGGCTGTATTGCCAGCCATGAGTAATTCAGGATCAGGTAACCAAGGTATCGCTGCAACCATGCCAGTGGTTGTCACGGCTGATTATTTACAATCTTCCGAAGAACAACTGGCTCGCGCCTTAATGTTGTCGCACCTAATGGCGATTTATATTCATAATCAGCTCCCTGCATTATCGGCACTGTGTGCCGCGACAACCGCAGCGATGGGGGCTGCGGCAGGCATCGCCTGGTTACTCGAGTCCCGATATGAAGTCGTTGCAATGGCAATTTCCAGTATGATTGGTGATGTTAGCGGTATGATTTGTGATGGTGCGTCAAACAGTTGTGCCATGAAGGTGTCAACCAGTGCGAGTGCCGCTTATAAAGCCGTGTTGATGGCATTAGATAATAGCTGTGTTAGAGGGTCGGATGGTATCGTTTCTGATGATGTCGACCAGTCCATTGCCAACTTATGTTCTCTAGCAGCGGGGTCTATGAAGCATACTGACGTGCAGATTATTGAAATTATGGCCGCTAAAGCGCGCCCTTAACGCCGTAGCGTTGTTGGCTGCATTCGCCAACCCTAGTCACATACTTGTGTATGCCCCTAGGGATTATTTCTTTTGCCGTCTTGCTACGTCGCTAATTCTTCGTCCTTAACGCCGTAGCGTTGTTGGCTACATTCGCCAACCCTAGTCACATACTTGTGTATGCTCCTAGGAATTGGCTCTTTTGCCGCCTTGCTACGCCGCTAATGACTTTGAATTTCTTTTTTTGAATTGTTCTATTTAGAATTAACTTCTAGGGCTGCGAATTTTTCGCGGATCATCTCTTCTGGTAGGTCAATACCAATAAACACTAATACACTGCGGCGTTGTTCATCAACGTCCCAGTCTCTATCCCAATCCGCACTGTAAAGGCGCTGAACACCTTGGAATAGCAACCGCTTTGGCTCATCCACAATGGAAAGTATTCCTTTATAACGCAGTAAATTATCAGCAAAACCAAGTAATAATTCTTCCATTACCTGAGAAACTGCCATCAGTTCAACAGGGTAATTAAATTCAAGGACAATCGAGCCCACTTCATTTTGTTGTTTAGGGGCGAAACGGAATGTCGGTTGTTTGACATTCAATTGTGAATCCAATAAAAAGCCTTCGATGTCCAATAATAAATTCAGGTCGATATCACCGTGAATAACGGGGTAAATCGGTGCCCTCGCATTAATACGTTGTAAACGTTCAATTAAAGCCTCATTATTTGGCTCAATATCGGTTTTGGTCAATAAAATACGGTCTGCATAGCCAATCTGCGCTTGGGCAATGGCGAAATCATTCAATTGTTTATCAGCGTGGACAGCATCCACTAAGGTAATAATGCCGTCTAATACATAACGTTCACATAAGACTTCATGGGAAAAAAAAGTTTGAGTGATCGGGCCTGGATCTGCCATGCCAGTGCACTCGATGACTAGACGGTCAAAGTCTAATTTTCCACTATCAAGGCCATCTAATAGGTCTAATAAGGCATTTTCTAATTCATTCGAACGGCTACAACAAATACACCCATTACTTAATGTAGTAATTTGTGTCGCACGATCACCAATTATTGCGTTATCAATGGGGACTTCACCGAACTCATTTTCAATCACTGCGATTTTATGACCATGCTCAGCATGAAGAATATGGCTAAGGAGAGTCGTCTTACCTGCACCGAGAAAACCGGTTAAAATTGTTACGCTAATAGGTTTCATTATTGCCCTCACACTTCATTGATTAACAGCAGCGAAATCCGCCTTTACCACTACCACCATACCGTGCATCTTGTCTTTCGCGAAAAAACTCTTTATATGTCATCACGGGTTTATCTGGGTGATTATCACTCATATGCTGTACATAGGTATCATAATCAGGAATACCAATTAACATTCGTGCGGCTTGCCCGAGGTATTTTCCTGTTTTGCCGAGATTTCCAAACATCAGCCTCTCCAATACAAATGCCCTACATCATGAGTACACAATGTAGGGCGACCTTTCATTTATCAAACACCTTTCGATGTTCAAATTCGTTGAAGGGTAACTTAATGTGAAGATGAAACTTTCACGCCCTCTTCAGGTACAGGAACATAAGGTGTTTCTTTGTCTGTACGCTCTGGGTTTTTGTATGCTTTCATCCCAACACGGATACCGTAGAAAATGATACCGTAGACAACCACTAAGAATAGAATACTCAGGCCTGCGTTGGTGTAGTTATTAATAATAATGTGATTCATATTAGTAATTTCTTGTGCAGTTAATTCTGCACCACCTGCCGCAATCTTATCTTTATAAGATTTCGCTAAGTATAGGAACCCTTCCAGTTGTGGGTTATCACTGAATAATTTCAGTCCTAATGCCCAAGTTGTACAGATTAATAGCCATACCGCAGGTAAGACGGTCACCATAATGTATTTACTGCGTTTCATCTTAATCAATACAACTGTACTTAAGATTAAAGCAACAGCGGCTAACATTTGGTTCGAGATACCGAACAGAGGCCATAGGCTCTTAACACCGCCCAGTGGGTCAACAACGCCTTGATACAATAAGTAACCCCACAGGCCAACACATCCCGCTGTACCGATGATACCCGCAACCAGTGAATCAGTTTTCTTCAAGAACGGAACAAAGTTACCTAATAAATCTTGCAGCATAAAGCGGCCAGAACGGGTTCCTGCATCCAATGCAGTTAAGATAAACAGAGCTTCAAACAGAATACCAAAGTGATACCAGAAGCCCATATTTGCCGCAGGCATGATTTCATGGAAAACATACGCAATACCTACTGCTAATGTCGGCGCACCACCTGCACGGTTTAACACCGACGGCTCACCAATATCTTTAGCTGTTTGCATGATTTGTTCAGGTGAAATCACAAAGCCCCATGAACTCACTGTAGCAGCTGCATGAACAGATACATCTTTGAGCTGAGCCATGATAGCTGCGCCATCTGGGCCACCCAACTCATGCAAGTTAGGCATTGTAATACCCAACGCTGCCGGTGGTGTATTCATTGCAAAATACAGACCTGGTTCGATAATAGAAGCCGCTACCAGTGCCATAATCGCAACAAATGACTCCATTAACATTGCACCATAACCGATGTAACGCGCATCTTTTTCGTTTGCTAATAACTTAGGTGTAGTACCTGAAGAAATTAACGCATGGAAACCGGATACCGCACCACAAGCGATGGTAATAAATAAGAATGGGAATAGAGTACCTTTCCAAACAGGGCCGGAGCCATCAACAAATTGTGTGACTGCTGGCATTTTTAATTCAGGGTTTAGAATAACGATACCAATCGCTAAACCAACGATAACCCCAATTTTCAGGAAGGTCGCTAAGTAGTCACGAGGCGCTAAAATCAACCATACAGGTAATAATGCTGAGATAAACGCATAACCCACTAATGCATAAGTAATTGTCGTGTCTTTGAATGTCAGTGCTGGGCCCCAGTATGGGTCGTGAGCAATCACGCCACCAAACCAAATAGAAGCCACTAACAGAACAATACCGATAACAGAAACTTCACCTACGCGTCCCGGCCGGATATATCGCATATATATCCCCATAAACAATGCGATAGGCACCGTTGACACAACGGTGAAGACACCCCATGGGCTTTCTGCCAAGGCTTTCACCACTATCAATGCTAATACAGCAAGGATAATGATCATAATTAGGAAGCACCCAAAGAGCGCCAGCGTTCCCGGAATTGGGCCAAGCTCCTCTTTAACGATTTCCCCTAATGATGCACCATTACGGCGTGATGAAATAAATAACACCATGAAATCTTGCACCGCACCGGCTAACACAACCCCCGCAAGCAACCATAAGGTGCCGGGTAAATAGCCGACTTGAGCCGCAAGAACCGGTCCGACTAATGGCCCTGCCCCTGCAATCGCGGCAAAGTGGTGACCAAATAGAACATTTTTATTTGTCGGAACATAGTTTAACCCATCATTATTAATGACGGCTGGAGTCGCACGTGTTTCGTCCAGCTTCATCACTTTCTTAGCAATATATAAGCTGTAATACCGATATGCGATGAGATACACCGCCACAGAAGCGACGACAATCCACAGAGCACTGATGTGCTCACCACGTCTGAGTGCGACTACCCCCAAGCAGACCGCACCGATTATTCCTAGGATCATCCACGGAATGTGCTTTAAAATACCATTTTTGTTCATAGAACACCCTTCTGAGGTAAAACGAACATGCCATTGATTTTGTATTAACCACCATAAAAAACGATATCGCTGTGTTTTCATTGCTTATCATTTATCGTTGATGGCTTTTTAATTGGCAGTGGTTGAACTGTATTACATTAAAAAATTGAGCTCTGCCATGGTCTATATGGTATGAAATTACACTCTGCAAATGACTAAAGTTAGGCTAAGTGGTGACATAAGGAATTAAGCGGTTTGTTTTTTACTTTGAATGGTTTTTAGGGGGGCTAGATACGGCCAAAAGTGTGATCTATATAACTATTTTATTTTGTTTTCAATAAGTTAAAAAATAAATTTAATGTGAGTAAAATGAGAGTTATTGTAAATAAATCTCATTAATAACGTAAAATTCAAAAGTGGTTTATCTAAAACTGTATAATACCTATTTACTATTAGCGTGTAATCGTTGTCCATTTACCACCAACCCACCAACTGTGTTCACCGTCTGTTTGTGTTTCACATCCGATACCGACTTTTGCTTTTCCTGCTTCAAATGGATACGCGCAATCATAAATTGCATCAATCACAATTTCTCCTGTTATTGCGTCTGCAAAACCAATTTTATCTTCTTTGCGTATTCGATATACCCCGTCTTGTGCTTCATCAGGCCAATTATCAAAATAGTAAAGTTGGTAAATCTCTTCTCCTTTTTGGTTAAAAACAGCCAAACCTTTATTAGGTGATTTTCCTAAGCAATACTTAAATGAAGATTGTTGCTCAAAACACGCAATTTTATCTTTTTCGTTCTCTACCCATAAACTAAATTGTTGTTCAAGATTTTGCGCTGTTGATAAAACAGATATTAATCCTAGAGACATTAAACCCACTACATAATGAATCTTCATAACTTTCCTTGCTCTACTTTTACGCCTAATAGGTGATAAGAAACCAAGCTTATCTGATTTGTTCTATTGAATACTCACTTAATAAAGATAGCTGATATCCCTTTCAATGAAACTAGGAATAACGGTAAACAAAGTCTTATATAAGAATAATCTCAAGACTGAAATTGAGTCATCAACTAGAAATGATGGGGTAACATACCATGCTTATTTATCAAACCTATTCACCCATATAACATATAAGACCAAAAACCAACTATCGATATCACTTAAGACAATGAAAAACCACATAACCAATTGAAACAAATAAGAATTAACAATTATAAATCAATTAAAAAAACAGAAAAATGCATTTTCTGCCTGTTTGGCAACCTACGTGAGTAGAATTAATGTTAATCACGTTCTCCGGTGAACCTGTGTTCACTAAATAAATACTAAGACATTTAAAATTAAGTTTTTATGAAGAAGTAAATTATTTATTAAATATCTAATATTAATAAACTCGTTTTATTAATAGATTCTTAAATAATGATTGTCGGGTTGTTAATATTTATTAATAGAATAAAAACCTAATCTGAAATATGAAACTTTAAATATATATTAATTTAAAAACAAAATTAAAATTTTCCCATATACTTAGGAACTATGATTATGAAATTAAATAAACTTGCTCTGATTGGTGCTTCACTGTTGCAACTCTTTCTTCTCAAGCTTTTGCTGCTCAAGATGCAACTGTTAACTTTAATGCACGTTTAGTTGCTGCAACTTGTAATATTAGCGCTTCTAAAGACTTAATCAGCTTAGGAACTCACTCAAACGAAAAAATTGATACAGCTAAAGCATTATCAGAAGCAAACTTTAATTTAGTTTTAAATAACTGTACTAAAGTCTATGACGCTGCCACTGGTAGCGATAACGAAGCTGGAAAAGCAACTACTGTTTCTATCTTAGCAACAGGTGAAGCATTAACTGGCCATTCAGACATGTTTGCAGATGCTCAAGCATCACAAATCAGTGTTAAGTTAGCAGCTGGTAAAGATAAAGTTGCGGTTAAGCCTAACACAACAACTGAAGTTGCAGACCTGAAAGTTACTGGTCAAAGTGATTACATCATCCCAATAGTTGCAGGTCTTTATGCAACAACAACTGATGCTGTCGCTCAAAACTTAAACGTACCAGTAACCTTCAGTGTTGCTTACGACTAATAACAGTCGTCCGTTAGTTTAGCTAGTAATGCAGGCAGTAATAATTTCTTTAATGATGACCCTAACGGAGTGATTGGTGTCCAATTATTAGATGGGACTCGAGTTATTAGTATCAATCAAACACCATTAGCC